>JALSQM010000036.1 GCA_026985385.1 Acidilobaceae archaeon
TATCTAACATACGAGCTAGTGCCCGTGGAGGAGTAAGCACAACAAAGCCGCGGGGGCGAGGGGCAGCTAACCCCTCTTTTTCTCCAAGGCCGGCATTTCATTCTCATTGTTCATAGCAGTTCTGCTGGCTTGTGGTAGGCGGCGGTGATCCCTCGACCTCTCCGGCGTGGTTTTTATTCTGGCAGGGGCTGGGGTGTATAGTTGCCTAGGTTGGGCATCTATTACCCACCCTAGGGGCTGTTGCCTAGCGGTTGGGGTGTGGGATACGTGGTCTTCCCCTTCAAGAGCGTGGAGGACTTTAAGATAGAGATAACTGAGGAGCACGAGCTATTCAGGAAGGCTGTGAGGGAGTTCGTGGAGAACACTGTAATGCCTAGGTGGCAGGAGATAGAGCAGACGAACCAGATACCAAAGGAGATATTCGACGCCATGAGGGAGCAGGGCCTCTTCGGAGTAGGCTTCCCGGAGGAGCTAGGCGGCCAGGGCGGGGGCCAGTTGATGACTGCTATACTGATGGAGGAGATTGCCAGGGCGGTGCCGAGCCTGGCGGTGGCATTTGGTGTTAACCACCTCTTCGGAATACCGATACTCCTATTCGGGAGCGAGGATCTCAAGAAGAAGTATATTCCACCCGTTGCTAGGGGCGAGAAGTTCGGGGCCCACGCTAACACGGAGCCTGGGGCCGGCAGCGATGTAGCCAACATACAGAGCAGGGCCCGGAAGGTGAATGACCACTACATACTCAATGGTAGGAAGGTATTCATAAGCGGCGCTGAGAAGGCCGACTACCTGGTAGTCTCGGCTAGGACTGTGCCCATAGAGCAGGCCATCAAGGAGAAGGGTAAGCGCTGGTGGGGCATAACGGTCTTCGTCGTCGAGAAGGACTGGCCCGGGGTGAAGATAGGCCAGCAGTTCAAGGTAATGGGTATGAGGGGCGAGCAGCCCTACGAGGTGATACTCGAGGACGTCAAGGTGCCGGCTGAGAATGTGGTGGGCCCGGAGAATGAAGGCTTCAAGGTCGTGGTAACCACCTACGACTACACTAGGATTGGTATAGCAGCACAGGCAGTGGGAATTGCACAGGGCGCGTTCGAGAAGGCTCTAAACTATGCCCTCCAGAGGGAGACATTCGGCCAGCCCCTAATAGCGCATGAGATGATAATAGACAAGATAGCGTACATGTACATGAAACTCGAGGCGGCGAGACTACTCACCTACTGGGCCGCAACGCTCGCAGACCAGCAGCGCCCAGAATTCATAATAGCCGCAAGCCTAGCGAAGGCATTCGCTACAGAGACAGCAGAGTGGATAGCCAGGCAGGCCATCCAGATACACGGAGGCTACGGAGTCGACACGGAGACAGGCGTTGAGAGATACCTGAGGGATGCGATAATAACGACAATCTACGAGGGCACAAACGAGATACAGAGACTCACAATAGTGAGGCAGCTTGTAAGACAGGCGTTCGGCCTCAAGATATAACCCAAGGTGTAATCCCAGCTCCACCTCTCCCCGCTTCACTCATAAGGCGCCAGCTTCTTTACCGCTCCTAACCCCTCGGGTTGTTTCGCCGCGGAGACCCGGCTTGCGCCCCTCATGCCTTACAGTCTTGACACTCTTGGAGGTAGTGGTTGCTACCTTGACTGAGCCCATCCCCAGTAGACGTAGCCCTTCTCCGTGTATACCTTGAAGTAGACCTGGGTTCCGCTGGGTATGCTCTTGGATACCTTTAAGGCCACCCAGAACTCGCTGCCGACACTAGCGACGACCCTGCCATTTACTATTTCAGCGCTGCCTGTGGTGGTGTTAACTATGCGTATATCTACGATGCTTGCATCGTCTACCTTGAACCATAGCGTGGCGGTCGGGTCTATGTGTGTCTTGATGTGCAGGTATAGGGTAGACGATTTAGAGTCGAAGTAGGAGTCCCCGAAAATTTCGATGGCCTGCCCATGGATCGTAGAGTGTATATTCCAGAAGCCGACTAGCCACGATACAAAGGCTATAGAGACGGCGATGGTGGCAGCTATTAGTATTATGAGTGCCACCACGGGCTCGATAGAACGACGCTTGGAGTTCCCCCTCTTCAAAGGGGCTCTACACCCCCTCTTAATATACTCCCAGAGGCTAATAATAGAGCCTCCTACTAGAAGGGCATTCACCCACACTAAGAGCTAAGGGTGGCGAGGAGCTTTACGTTCCCCAGCGTGAAGGATAGCGCTAATGCTAGCACGTAATAGGCTAGGGCTAGTATTAGTAGATGGTAGCGCCCCCTCCGCCCTAAGACCACGGGGGCGGCTATGGCGCTCATGTAATGGAGAGGCAGGTAGTACCACGCAATAGGCTCTAGCAGCCCCAGTAGCAGGAAGGCATAAACATTAACGAGGGCCAGCAGGCGGCCCAAACTCTCTGGCTCATCTAGAGTCTTAGAGCCGAGTATTCTCCATAGGAGAGGCGCTGCGAGGACTAGTACCACTGCTACGTAGGGCGAGTATTCGCCTAGGTTCATGAAGACCAGCCACCCAGCCCTCACAGGCGTGCTAGCTACTACCTCGGAACTATTGGGTACTACAGTGAAGTTCACCTTGTAGAGCCTCCACACCTCTACTCCCGCGAATATCTTGAGCGATGAGATGGCTGCCATAGCCGCCCTCGGCCCGTGGAGCCTCTCATGGTAGCGGAGCGAGGCCACTAACCCATCCGCTATAGACTCCAGCTCCCCCACGCTGTGGGCCCTCAACAGGCAGGCAGAGTACACAATGGGAGCCAGGGCTATCGTGAATACTATAGAGGCTATGAGGTACGACGCCACACCCCAAGAGACTCTAGGGTCACCCCCGACTCGCCTACCGCGTAGGTGGGCGGCGATTACTACAACAAGTAGCGAGAGCACGTAGAAGGCCGCTATGTACTTAGCGTAGAAGGCTAGAGCAAGCACCAGGCCCGCCGCCAGCGTGTATGCTCTAGAGCCGCGCCTACCTCCGCTTCTCTCCCTGGGATGCCTGCTCAGCCTGGTGAGGAGGCTGATGAAGAGGGCCTCCGACGCAAGTATTAGTAGCGTGGAAACATTATCTAGGAGGGCCGCGCCCCACACGTTAGCCACGAGGGGATCCACGGAAAGGAGCGCTGCAGCAAGGATCCCCCCTCGGCGGTCAGAGAGCCTAGAAGCTACATAATACGATAGAGCTATAGAGGATACGTAACCCACCAACAAGAAGGCGCGGAGGGCAGACATCGAAATCCACGCCAGGAGGCCATAGACGTACTTCCCCAGCGGTGGATGCTCAGGGTTACACGTGAGGGGGCAAGCACCCTCAACGTATTTCAAGCCACACGCTATATAAATCCTCTCATCCAAGTACGTGTTATGGAGCAGGTAATGAATAATCATATAGGAGAAGGGAGAGACGGACAACACCGATATAAGGGGCAAAAAGCTGAGGATGGGAAGACGTTTCATCCCTCCAGGGGGCGCCTCACTAAGGCTAGCTACTCGCTACAACGTAACCCTGGTAGACATTGCCAGAAGCGGTGTAGACTTTGATTAGGTATTGAGTGCCAGCAGTCGCGTTTGTGGTTAAGCCAACAAATATTGTCGTATCTGCGCCTTGCGGCAGTGTTACGGATGTTACATTACCAACACCTAAGCCGACCACCTCTACTTTGGTTATTACCGCGGCTTTAGAACCGGTATTCTTTATATGGAGCGTGAGAACGCTACCTGTCAGGCTGGTGTCGGGCATTACTGTTAGCTGCTCTGTTGTGCCGAAGGTGCCCCAGAGGCCCATGAGCCAGCCTGCTACTGCGATACTTATCGCTATGGCCACTGCCACTATGATTACCGTGGCTATCACAGGGCTTATCGAGCGCCTGCTCCTCATGGGCGAGCACCTACCCTGTCAGTTTAAGTGGGAGGATGGGAGCGGTTTTATAGATAAGGAGTTTGCATGCATGTTTGCCCATGGATAGTTTGCCTATAGAGGAGGGAATTAGTGGAAACCACGTATTTATTCTTGATAATAGGGTGTTTATTAAGTGATTGTATCTAGTGCGGCACTAGTGGGATGTGGTGCAGTGTTGCGCCCGCAGTGAGTAGCGAGAGTATGGAGAGTATTATTGCGTGCGTGAACCCAGCTGCTAGGTAGGAGTCCTGGATCTTGCCTGCTACCAGTCCCATTAGCCAGGAGTTGAACACGCCACCAACAGTGAGGAGGAGCGCGACCTTCGGTAGTTGCCTCTTTATCAGCTCCGCCCCTGCAAGGCCTGGCGCTGTGGCTGCGTGTGTCGAGAGTAGGGTGCTAGCCGTGAAGCCTAGTATGAGTAGGCTCGATACGACTACGAGTATTGCCCCCATGTAGGGCATGTACATGTAGGATCTCAGCCTCCGCTTCAGCTCCTCCTCGATCTCAACGAGGCTATGAGCGTACCTGGCGAGGGCGTCGAGGGTCTCACTGGTGCCCCCGCCAACTAGGATGCTATCCGCTAGGAACCTCATGTTAGCTAGGAGTAGCCAGTCCTTGAAGCCCCTCAGAGCTCTCCTCAGGGCCTCCTCGACGCTCACCCCTATGCTTAGAGCTGCAGCTACTCTTCTAATGATAGGTGTTAGGGGGCCATACTCGCGCTCCGCTAGCATCTCAATGCTCTTCTCGGGGCTTAGGCCTGTCTTCCTCACCTCGGCTAGATCCCTCAGGAAGTTGGCTGTAGCCCTCCCTAGACCCCTGGTCCTCCTCCTCTCCATGATGTAGACGTAGGCGCCGGGTGCTACAAGGGCTATCAGGGAGGCCGCCACGGCGGAGGAGAGGCCCAGTATCGAAGATGCCGTGATAGAGCCGCGTAGGGCCTGATAGCCTTGGGTGGCGTATAGCACCATCGGGAACGCTATAAGGGCTAGGGGCACTCCTATGTAGAGGGTGTACCTATAGGGCTTATTGAATGCTATGGGTGTCTTAGGCTGCGCCTCATGTATCATGTAGAGCAGCAGAATAGTCATGAGCGGGAGGAACACGAAGGAGAACAGGGCGAGCTGCGCTATGCCCCCGAAGTGAGCCCCAGCGGGGAAGATCGCTGAGATGGTGAAGAATATGTAGAAGGTGAGGGCCAGTACGACAGCTATGGTCACGTACACCTCTGTGAACATACTCATACGCTCGGCTATGGTCTTGAGCTCCTCTATTCTCGAGGAGAATATGTCCTGAGTCCTAATCTCTAGGTAGTGTAATACATCGCCTCCCGTGCGTACGGTGGTGATATAGCCGAGCATTAACTCCCTATACCGGGGGCTCGGGTGCTCTATGGCGTGATCCTCTATTGCAGTGAGGGGATCCTTTCCGAAGATCTTGATATCCCTCAGAATCATTTTAGCCTCCTCTCTAACAGACTTGAAGACCCTCAGATTAGCGACCCTCTCAAGTATCTTAGCTATGGGAACGCCTCCTCGGGCCATTGTGGTTAGGTAAGCGGCGAAGAAGGGTAGCTCAGTTTCAACGCCATTCTTCCTACTACTCACCCTGCCCGAGGGGTATGAGAGCCCTATGCCGAAGACCATTAAGGGCACTAGGAGTAGCGACATTACGGAGAAGACCTTTATGATGCGGGATATGTGGAGGAGCGATATGAGGGCCGATAAATACAATGACACGGAGAGAGCTAGGGTCGTATATAGGAGTAGCCTAGCCGCATACATCTGAGGGCTAACGCGCATGCCGGCCCTCTTGAGCGCCCTTTCAAGGTCGAAGGCCCGAACCAGCTTCTCGGCGGGACCCCTGAAGTAGCTCATAGCTATTATGTCTAGGAGATCCTGTAAACTCATGCGTCTGGGGGGCCTGTAAACTCTTCTAGTAGGCTCTACCTCTCCTGGGAGGCCTTCTTTTCTTCTCCTGAAGAGGCGGGCCAGCCTCCTCTTCAGACCCTCGAAGGCCATGAAGTACCTCACCCGAAGGCTTCAGCACTCCTTAGGGCATCCCTGGCTCTCTCATAGACTCTTGAGGGGGAGGCGTAATACTCGCTCACGACCTTGTATACCTTCCTATAGTCTGTTATGCCCTCGACTGCGAGCCATTTTAGTATAGTTGACCTCTTCTCGATCTCCTCGGCGACCCAGGTGTAGTCTGCTCCCACCTGCTCGGCTATACTCCTCAATACAATGCTCTGCCCGAAGTTGACTTCATGCCTCCTCGTGGCCGGGTTCCACCTGGCTATTACTGGGTAGTCGTTGTAGTCCCTTATCTCCCATACCTCCGTGACTCTCCTAGCTATCTTGTAGGTTCCGTCGGGGTTGTAGAGTCGAACCCTCTTGATGACGGCGGCGAAGTTCATGAGTGGTATGTAGCTTTCCGGGATATTCATAGGGGGGCTCGTTAGCCTCTTGACCGCGGCATCTATGGTCTCAGCGTGGAGCGTTGTTAAGCCTCCGTGGCCCGTGGCTATGGCTTGGAAAAGCACGTAGGCCTCCTCGCCTCTAACCTCACCCACTATAATTACGTCGGGCCTATACCTAAGACTTACTTTAACGAGGTCGAAGAGCGTTATCTCACCCACCTTCTCCGGCCCTATGCCATAGCTAGGCCTGGCAACCAGCTGAACCCAGTTATCGAGGGTTAGCTTAAGCTCGGGAGTATCCTCTATGGTAACCACCTTTGTGGTAGGCTTTAACATGCTGGCGAGCACGTTTAGCAGCGTTGTTTTACCGGCGCCAGTAACTCCCAGTATTAGGCCTGTGTTCTTGAATTCCATCGCCAACCAGAAATACGCCGCGAGCTCAGGGCTCAGGGTGCCTCCTCTAATTAGGTCTATCACACTAAGCGGCTTCTCCCTAAACTTCCTTATCGTGAACGTTGAACCCTTCATGCTTACCTCGCGCTTAAAGGTTGCAGCCAGCCTGTGGCCCCCGGGCAGTATAGCGTCCACGATGGGGAATGCGACACTGACGTGCTTTCCAGCCTTATGAGCGAGTTTTACAACCATGTTATCGAGTTCGTCCTCGGTCTCGAATACTATGTTGGTGGGTATACTCTCGTATTCCCTGTGCCATACATAGATCGGCTTCCCTACGCCATCACAGCTTATATCCTCTATATTCTCGTCCTTCATAATGGGGTCTATCTTGCCGTACCCCACGGTATCGCGTATCACGTAGTACTGAATCTTCCTCCAGCTGATGAGCGGTGATATGGTCTCGCCGAAGCGTAACATATACCTTTGTATGACGCGCTTAGCCTCCTCCCTGAAGTGCTCGTAGGGGTCAACACCGCTCTTTGGGGGCTCCATCTCCCAGTAGAGTGCATCCATTATTTTATTGTAGACCTCCCTCTCAGCCTCATTCAGGGGAATCTCATCCACCCAGTAGAGGGTCTCGCCAGTCTCGGGGTTCTGGAGTATTACGGCCCTACTCCAAGGCTCCTCAAGCGGGTAGACCTTAACAGGCTTGAAGCCCGCCCTTGTTAGGGAAGCGAAGCCGGCACTTGCGCGTATGGCCTCTAGGCGCTCCTGCTGTGGTAAGGCGGCCTCTTCCAGGCCCAGCTTGACGGGCCTTTTCTTCCCTCTCCTACCGACACCGCGGAACCTGCTGAATAGCCGGCCTAGATCTACCACGCCCCCACCGCCCCACCGTCTATAGTAGCTATTCCCTAACTAGTCCAGAGGAGGGGGAGCCATATAAACTACCGGCAAACATCACCCGAAATGGTGCCCCCCTTGAAGCTAGCCCGGCAGTTCAACGAGTACCTCGCAGTCCTACTCTTAGTTGGCATTGCTATACTAGGCGTTGCCTCAGCGGTAGCTGCGGCAAGCACGAGTGGGGGCCCCTACCCCGTTAAGCTGGCTACGAGGGCTACGGGGGTTTACGGCGTCTATCTATACGAAATGCCACCGGGCCTCTCCGGCGGGATCTCAGCGGCTGCATTCGACCTCAACGGATCCATTGCAGTCATAGGGGGGTCTGGGTATGTTGCGGCGGTGAATCTCAGTAATGCAACACTAATATGGGCGTCCAGCCTCCAGGGCACGGCTATCGCCGCCTCCTCTGATCCCGGGGCTGGGCTCGCAGCGGTGGCCTCTGATGAGGGTGAAGTAGTGGTTTACTCTATCAGGAAGGGTGAGCCTGTAGCGAGATACTATGTCGGTGAGGACGGTGTTATAGCCTCCGTACAACTCCTGAGAGGCGCCGACGGCGAGAGGCTAGCCGTTCTCACATCTAATGGATACCTAAGGGTCTACAGGGTCGGTAGCCCATACTGGGTGGAGATAGGCCCCCAACCCGGCGAGGGCCCTCTCTACTCGGTGCCTGGCCTGTTGGTTAAGCAGGCAATCCCGCTTGTGGAGGCGGGCCCGCGGGGGAACCTCATCCAGACCGATAAGCTAGTTTTCGCCTACACTATACTCGATAAAAAATTACTCTCAAATATTACAGTTACTATCTATTATTTAGAGGGAGAGGAGAAGCTACCCGCATATAGCTTTCGCGGCAGGCCCTTAGCTAGTAACCCAAATTTAACTGAAAACGCTCAGGCATATGTATGGATAACAGTGTATCCTTACACTGAACTCGAGGATCTATCGGGTAACAAGTACCCCGTCGAGGTTAACTACACACGCTCAATCCAAGGCTTCTACCCTGGCTCCTATGAAGTCCGAGTCCTATACAAGTATTGGGTAATCGACAAGCAGACGGGCTCCATTGTAAGCGAGAGGTGCTACACTGGCGTAAGCAAGCCCATATACTTGGGTATTTCGGATGCGATTAACATTAGTATAACCGCAAAGCCCGCGGAGAACTGCAGCGCAAATATCATGCAGGGCACATTTCTGCCTCTCGGGGTCTTTGAAGCAAATAATGTACCTAGCTCCTTCGATGAGAGAAGGAATATTCACTTCTTATTACTCGAGGTACCATATAAGACTAACTACCTCCTAGAGGAGGCGGTCTTGGCATCACGTCACCCGCCCATATCGTTTGTACGCGCTGGAGCTAGGGGTGTGTTAGCGCTACTCTACACGGGGGCTAAGACGATATACCTGTCCTACATAGATAATAATCTAGAACCGGTGGAAGTGTCGGGCTCCTATGGGGAGTTACTAACCTTCGAGTCGACGCCGTCTACTATTGCGTGGTCGCAGAACCTTTCCTCCATTTACATCGGTACCAGCACAGGCGTTATCCATAGGCTCGTATGGCTTGAGGAGGAGGGCAGATACGTTGAGACGAATACTATGGATGTGAGTGGCAACGATAAGGTAGACACTATAATACCGGAGGGTGGGGTAGTTATAACAGTAAGCGCTAAGGGATTCGCCCAGGCCATTAACCTGAGCTCTTGGAGACCTCTATGGAGGGGCCTACCGGGCTACCCCTACCTGAGCCTACCTCTCCAGAACGCCGAGGTTCTAAAGGCCTTCTCCTCCACTGGGGCATCCCTGGTTGTCGTACCCAGGTTACCGGCGGGCGCTACGCCTTTCTTACTAGTGGCACCTTCGAGCTTGTGGAGCACGCCTCCACTACACAAGGTGGAGATAAGAGTCACTCTAATCCTAGACCGGATAACCGGGGCCTCGGAGACATTCACGCCTAGCGAGGGATCCTCTATCAAGGTGTTCCTCAATGGTAGCCTGGTGGCCGAGGCGACCCTTGAGAGGGGGGCCGCGACTCTATACTTGCCGCCTGGATCCTATAACGCGATCATAAACGCCACTGGCTGGGGGGCCGCGGACTATAACCTTAATGTTGGAGGCTCCGATGAGGCCCTTAACCTCTCGCTCAGGTTTAGGGAAGTAGAACTTTACGTCTACACTCCCCAGTCAAACGTGCCTGGTTATCAGCTCGTAGCGGGGCCTATCGCTGGTGCAAACGTTACACTGCGGCCGTTAGGTGTAGCCGAGAACCTCTCATACACGCCGTTCAGCAGCGTGCTGAAAGGCACTACTGGAAGGGACGGTAGAATACGCTTTATAGCTTGGGAGGGCGTCGAGTATGCCGTAACCGCAACTAAGCAGGGCTACAGACCAGGGTCTCGAGTACTTGGGCCATGGCGCCCTTCTATCGTGAATGTAACCCTCTTCCCTAACTTATACAAGGTGTCCCTAGAGGCGGTCGACTCCGAAGCACTAGGAGCTGGACTCAAGTATAATGTGGAGAACGCCACGTTTACCATAAAGTATTCTAATGGACGCTCGATCACAGTGACGGCTCCGAATGGCGTGGCGGAGGTAGAGCTTCCAAGCGGCAACTATACCATAATAGCAACCGCCGAAGGGTATAAGCGCGCAGAAGCAGGCGCCGAGATACCCAAGCAGTCATCAATCACACTGGCGCTGCAACCTAAATACTACACTATTGCAATCAAGGTTCTTACTCTAGATAATGTGACGGGACTGGCCTCAGGCCCCCTAGCCTCAGCTAGGCTCAACATCACTCTAGCGAAGCCTTCGATTCCCAACCGAACAATCATAGTATACACCGATAAGACGGGTCTAGTCGAGGTCAAGCTCAGGACGGGCACCTACAAGGTGGCCGTCTGGAGCCCCTATACCCAGCCTTACACCTACTACTTAAGGGTAGCACCGAATACCTCCAAAGCAACGCTTATCGTGTATCCGAGGTATGCTAACGTTTCACTTATACTCTACGACTCGGAGCTCTATATGAGAGGAGTTCTAGTGTCTAACGCTACAATATCAATAGTCTACAAGGCACCCTCCTACACTAGCTCTACTCAGGTAAACGCGCCGAGCGGTATAGCCGTATTGAGGCTACCCTACGGGCTTTACGCAATCTCCGTGACAGCGCCAGCCTACGAGCCCTACGGCCCAGTAACGCTCGCTATAAGCAAGCCAAACAACACAATACGACTATACCTGTCACCGGTAAAGTATGAGGTGACAATAAAGGTAGTAGCCCGTGACCCCCTCTGGAACCTGGCCCAAGGACCTCTCGGAGGAGCCATGGTGGAAGCTATACCTAAGGACAACACCACCTATGCACCTATCACTGTGGGCTACACTGATAGCAGTGGGACGGTAGTCCTACTGTTAAGGATGGGCCTCTACGAGATAAAGGTTACACACCCATTCATAGCCCCCTGCACGCGCGAGATCGCCGTTGGTTCTAGGCTCTACTTATCACTTATTGTCACCCCGAACTATACGCCTGTTAATATTAAGGTGCTTGACGTCGATACTGGGAGGCCTGTTCCCAACGCTACCTTAGCCCTCCACTACATAGGCATAGGTGAGGGCACGGTTACCTTGAAGGCCGGGGATGGACTGGTTAAGACGCTCCTACCCCCCGGCTACTACGTCATTACAGCCTCGAAGCCCGGCTATTATTATCTGGCTAGTATGAACATCTCGCTGAGGGCAGGCGCCGGAGAAGTCTTGACAATACATTTGAAGCCAGTAATTATTAGGGTCACGCTAAGTGTTTCCACGGCCACGCTTAACTCCCCCATAGCACTGCCGTCACTCCCACTCTCTGGAGCGTCTATAATCATAAAACCAGATGACCGCGTTCTAAATGCCGTTGGTGTGAAGCCCATAGAGATTACTACAGGCGCTAATGGCTCCGTTTCGGTGAGCCTACGTGCAGGATCCTATGTTTACACTATACTCAAACAGGGGTTTAAGGAGGCCCACGGGAGAATTCACGTAACACCTAGAGGGCGCTACTCGTTCCACATAGTAGTGGAGCCATACATGGCTAACGTAACCATCCTACTCTACGATAACGAAATTAGGGGGCCAGAGGCTTATAATATTAGTAATGCAACGATGATAATTAACACGTGGAATCTAAGATATGTCGGCAGAGCCGCTCACATCAAATCCAATGAGACACTCCTGCTACCCGTAGGCCTGTATAATCTAACAATTACAGCTCCAGGGTATGCTCCCAGGACGCTAGCGGTCAACATCTCCGCTTCGACTATACTGAAGATAAGCCTGAGCGCTCTAAGGTATCCTGTTAGAATAACACTATACTCCAATCACGGCAGGTTCTCCGGCCCCGTCAAAGGGGTGCGCGTGATAGCCTCCTCTATGCCTCCCCTGAAGCCATTCAGTGTAAACGGCACGACCAGCGCAAATGGGGTAGTCATACTCGATCTACGTAAGGGTTCGTACACTATAATCGTAGAGGATCCCTTCGGGGGCGTAGTGGTAGCGGCGAGGAACCTAACGATAAGCGGGCCCGCACAACTTAGGCTAGCAGTGAGGCCTCCTATATCAAACGTGACCTTCTCGACCCTAGACGCCGAGGCACATATTCCCATCAAGCACTACAAGCTAAGCCTAATATACAAGGGCCCCTATGGCACGGGTAATATGACGTTAACGTTAAATGAAACACGGATCCTCCAGCTCCCACTTGGATACTACATCGTCGAGGCAGTAGCACCCTCCTATGAGGCAA
This sequence comes from Acidilobaceae archaeon, assembly GCA_026985385.1. Taxonomy (GTDB): domain Archaea; phylum Thermoproteota; class Thermoprotei_A; order Sulfolobales; family Acidilobaceae; genus Calypsonella. The sequence goes on from JALSQM010000036.1 coordinate 12,401, forward strand.
ATATGACCAAGCTCGAGGTGGGAGTTGCAACTAAGCATGTCATTATAGCCCTAAGACCGGTCTACGTGCCCTTCACCGTGAGAGTGATTAACCCCGACGGAGAGCCCATCGACGGGGCTTTAGTCGAGCTACACTACGAGATACCCTTCCTATCACCTTCACCCATAATCTCAGTTAACGGTACTGCAGCGGCACGCGGAGGAATCCGGGAGGGCAAATACACCCTGATAGTGCGGCCACCGCTTAAGTCGCCCTATCTGCCAGTTACACTCAACGTAACCGTAGGCCCCGCCGGCTCCAAGCTCACTGTAGTTCTCCCATACAAGGAATTCAACATTACTATACTACTCAAGGACTCATTGACGGGCAAGCTCATACCTTTCCCCTACCAGTTAGAGCTGCAGAGGAGAGGGAAAGCGAAGCCCCCGGCGGTTAAGTACCCGAAGAAAATAACTATTAAATCGGGTAACGCGACTGTAGAGCTGCCATATGGAGTATATGAAGCGAAGCTGAAACCCGTGTCTAAGAACTACTACGAGCTACCAGAAAACATCGTGGTCACCGTTGACGGCAACAAGAATGTTACTATTAGATTAAAGCCTCGGATTTACACTGTAACCATAACCGTAGTCAACGATAGATCGGAGCCAGTCGCGGGTGCTCTCGTCGAGATAGTCGATACTAGGACGCATGCTACCGTGGCGAGTGAGTTCACCGGAACAGGGGGTACGGCATCGTTTAAAGTGATATATGGCGTGTACAAAGTAGTGGTCGGGCACCCGGCCTACAAGAGGGTGGAGACTTACATTATGGTTCCCCAGCAGGCTAGCGCTACGATAACAGTGTATCCAACCCCTCTAACCGTGGTAAAGAGGCTGACACCCCTACTCGTCGGCGTAGGTGGGCTCCTAGCGTTGATAGCTGTTCTATGGAGGCTCAAGGAGGTGATAGCCAGCAGGCTCACCGAGCAAGAGGAGTACTTTTAGACCCTTAGCCCCCCTCTTTGCTTGGTGCCTGTCCCGTGTCTGAGGAGGGGCTGCCTAAGCTTGAGGATTTAGAGGATAGGATAAGGAGGGAGATACTTCTAGCCTATGAAGAGAAGGTTAGGAAGCTCAAGGCTGAGTACGAGAGGTTTGTTAGCGAAATCGAGGAGAAGTACGATAATGCCGCAAGAGAATTCGCTAGGAGGGCGGCCCCCTAGTGGGGGTCAGGCATGCTTATAGGTGTTCTAAGCGATACCCATGACAACGTGGTTCTAGCTAAAAGGGCTGTACACCTCCTGTTAGATCTTGGCGCCACCCTCATTTTCCACCTAGGCGACATAGTCTCACCCTTCACGCTACTAGCCATGGCTTCCGAGGCATCCGGTAGAGCCGCTATACGGGCTGTTTTCGGGAATAACTGTGGGGACAAGACTCAACTCAGGAGGGTGGCCGAGAGTCTCGGGGTTGAGATAGAGGAGCCTCCCAGGGAGGTGGTAGTTAACGGTAGGCGTATACTTCTACTCCACGGCTGGGGTTCCCCCTCGGATACTAGGCGGATAGTATACGCGCTAGCCCGCGGAGGTGAATGGGACGCAATCCTGTATGGGCACACCCACGAGGTCGACTACCGCTATATCCAAGGGGTTCTAGTGTTAAATCCCGGTGAGGCCTCAGGCGTTCTTCACGGTAAGCCCACGGTAGCGCTGCTAGACACCGAGACACTCAAGGCTAGGATCCTAGAGGTGCAACTTCATGGCTAATAAGTGCATGGTGCATCTAGGCCCCCTCTGCAGTGTCCTCAGCTATTTAGCGGATGTATACCCAATAGAGGTTGTAGGCTACCTCCTCGGGGGAGAGAGGCCTGGCGAGACCCTTGTAGGCGCCGTGTATTTTGCCGAGAACCTAGACAGGAGCCCCTGCTCCTTCACAGCGAACCCCCTGGACACCATCGCAGCTCATAGGGCTGCTTGGAACCTCGGTATAGACGTTGTAGGTGTATTCCACACACACCCCAGGAGCGGGTCTTCCCCTTCCCAGAGCGATTTAGAGGGTATGAGGAGGTGGCCCCTCACGTGGGTGATCAATGGGAGGGGAGGCACGTTATCAGCGTGGAGGCTGATGGGAGGCCACTTAGAGAGCTGCTATATAGAGTGCTCCTAGAGAGCCTCTAGAGCAGGTCTAGGAGCCTCTTAGCTATAAGGGCGATCGACGCACCTATCACGCCGCCTATAGCTGCATATACTGCTCCCAGTAGGAGGCCCGGCTTGTAGGCTAGGGAGCCCCGCATGACCTGGTAGCTATTTATCTCTAGGTCTCGGAGCTTGTAGTTGGTACCGTTAACTGTGGTGTAGGACTCGGCCTTCAATATGAGACCCGTGCTTTTATCGTAGTAGATCACCACCTTGCCGGGAACCATGAGGGGTGCACAGGCTGAGGCCGGTATAGCCCCGCTCCTCTCGTAGATGTAAGCAGGTCTAACCCCCATGGAGGTAGAAGCGTAACCCACGCTATAGTTGCCGTAGACGGGCTTACCGTCGGCGAAGGGTAGTATAACGGCCTCCCGCCTTCCTGCAGTGCACGTCGTCTCCCTTGCGAGGTTCAGGTTCAGCGGTAACTCGATGGAGTTATAGCCGCAGAGGGCGTCGCTGTAGATGTATGTAGCGGTGAGCCGCCCAGGACCTATGTGGTAGGTGTACCCGCTCGGGCATGCGAATCCCCTATTCAGGCTTTCAATGCCGCCCAGGCTAGTAGAATAGATGAAAGCGGCTGCCACGGCTATGGCGGTTAGAATCACTATCTCCACTGCTGCAGCCCCTTTATCAGATATCATCGCGGAATCCCCATCCCACGCCTCGCTGTTGGGGGCCGCCCATTTTAACTATGGCTACCTTGCGGGCTTACAGATTAACCTGGTAGTATCGGCCTAATTGTGAGCAGGGAGAGGAGTAGCAGCACTGTGGCTGATTGTAGTCCAAGGGATACAATCTTGCCCTGAGAGCCCTGTAGTCTCACAAGTAAGTCCTCAAGCATTTTGGCTCCATCAGTTATGAAGAGTGGCCCTGCGTTTATGAGTGCTAAGGCGAAGTTTAGTAGGAGCGAGCTATAGAGTAGTATGCCCGCTAGTGTGAAGTTATTGACTATGGTTATCCCGATCATGGTCTCGTTGACACCCTTGTATACGGTTACATTCAAGTGCTTCCCGTCTCTAACCAGTGTGAGGGTTAGGTTAACGGCCTTCCTAGGGTTCTTCACGCCGGCTTCCTCAAATACCCTGGCCAGGTCTTGGATGCAGCTAATCTTCTCGCCGTTAACCGCTATGATTACATCGCCCCTCGTTATGTTAGCTGGGAGTCCACCTGGCATTACTGCGTGGGCAGCGGGGCTCTCTGGTGCAACGCCTATTATGGTTACTCCGTGGGAGAACGCGCTGCAGGGAGCCGCTGATGCTATGCCGAGGAGTAGCAGGTATAGTATGAGGTTTGCTGTGACCCCCGCGGAGTACACCTTGAGGCGGGAGGAGAGGGGGGCCTTAGCGAGTTCTTCCTCGTCGAGCTCTACGAAAGCAGCAGGCACCACTATGAAGAGTGCTACTCCAACGTTCTTAACACGGAGCCCCTCAGCCCTCGCAACCAGGGCATGTGCCAGCTCGTGCACCGCCGCAGCTATGCCGAGAGCTACCAGGAAGTGTGGGAGAACACTGAGCGGCACCGTGACCCCGGGTATTAGCGGTACCACGCCGAGCGAGGAGGATCCGGGTAGCCTAGCCACGTAGCGGGCCCAGAACGTGGCTAGTATCGTGTAGTAGAAGAACGCCATCAAGGCATACGCTAGGGCTACGGAGGCGTAGGAGGCCCTGGATATCGCCCGTGCCCCACGCCCCCTTAAAGGCTCCATAGACCCGCCGAAACGATAGATTACGGCTATGGGGTTAACCTCCCAGCGCCCCCTCCTGCCTCTCGCAGCAGTCGTCACAGCAACCCACAACGCCAAGTAGGAGAGCAGGCCTATGGCGAGTGCGCCCAACTCCTCCCCTAGGCCGCCGCGGCTCCACCCGGGGTTCAAATCCTAAATTACAGTCCCCGCCTCTCTTCTTCGAGCGACTTCAGAAGATGGTAGACCAGCTCTATGAGCCTACTCGACGCTGCTAAGGGGCCGAGGATGTAGTCGACCTCAGTCCTCCTACCCAACTCTATGTCCTGTAGCAGTGAGTTAATGTTCTCGCTAGTCGACTCAGCTACCCTTATAGTCTCCAGGGAGGCTTTGGCTGGCAGCCTTATACCCTTCTCGTGAGCTATTCTCTCCACCTCCTCAGCTATTATTAGTGCCGCCCTCCTGGCATTGGGATTATGTGCCACCACGCCGTTCGGCGCCTCCAGTAGTGTTGCAATGCTATTCACCGCCGCATTAACAGCTAGTTTGAGCCACCTATACGGCTCTATGTCATCGACTATCTCAACTCTAAACAGGGGAGAGTCCAAGCAAGATCTTAGGCCGGCCAACTCGCTGCTGCAATCGCGCCCCCTACAGCCCACGATAAGCCTGCCAGTTCCCCGAAGCTCTACTAGAGCGCCCCTCCTGAAGGCGCCGAAATCAGCCACGCCACCCGCAACATTAAAGCCCATGGACTCGGCCTCCTCAAGCCCTCCGAGCCCGTTCTGGACGACGAGAAGTATAGGTGACGCCACCCTGAAGGTTCTAGCCATCTCTAGGGCCCTGCGGGTATCGTAGGCCTTAACCGCGAGCAACATGTAGTCACACTGAGTGGGCCTCCAAGGGGGCCCCTCAGCGTTGAGGGTTAGAGTGCCAGCGGGCGCCTTTACGTAGCGGAGACCCTCTGATCTAGAGTAGAGCCTAACACTGCAACCGCGGAGCTCGGCGACATAAGCCAATACTGAACCTACGGCTCCAGCGCCTATTATGCAGAACAGCATTTCACCGTGCACCCGGGAGGCCTAGCCCCGCTTTACTTGGGGCTCCCTAGCTATTTCCAAGAGAGCCCTTCCAGGCCTCGGAGAAGTATATCTAAGGTCTAATCCTTACTGTAATGTGCGACGAGGCCCCATACGAATATATTCATATATGAAATTCTAGACTTGCCGGAGCAGTGGTGATGCCCATATGTCGAGGGTGGAAGTTGAGTGCAAGATGGAGGAGGGGCCCCTCGGTAAGTACATTATAGTCCCAAAGGGCCTCTACAACGTGGTCCCCGACACTACTACTATTAGCGGTGTAGACCCCAAGGGCGAGCACACGATATATAGGGGCTATACGATAGCAGACATAGGTGAGCACGCAAGCTTCTACGAGGCAGCTCACCTCTTCCTCTACGGCCAGCTCCCATGCGAGGACGAGTTGAGGGAGATAAAGAGGAAGATAGACACCTATAGGGGGCAGGTGCCCGAGAAGATATTTGACGCCCTAAAGCTCGTCCCGAAGACCCACCCGATGTACTATGGCAGCTACGGTGTGGCTCTCCTAGGCCAGTACTACGCCCCCGAGTGGAGGTTCGACGACGACTTCCTATACGAGCACGCCCTTAGGTTGATAGCTTCCCTCCCAGTGATATTCACTGCTGGCTGGCATCTAGCACATGACGGCACAGTGATAAGACCCGATCCCAACCTGGACCACGCGAAAGACGTACTGAGGATGATCATTGGCAGGATGCCCAGCGACCTAGAGGCGAGGGCGTTCGAGTCAAGCCTTGTCCTCTACATGGATCACGGCTTCAACGCGAGCACATTCACTGTAAGAGTAATAGCCAGCACGCTAAGCGACATGTACAGCGCCGTCGCAGGCGGCATTGGAGCGCTTAAGGGCCCGCTCCACGGCGGAGCCAACGAGAAGGCAATGCAGATGCTGCTGGAGGCGAAGGAGCAGGCTGAGAAGGCCGGCAAGCCCCTCGAGGAGTACATAGAGGAGTACATACTTCAGAAGCTCGCGAGGAAGGAGAAGATAATGGGCTTCGGCCACAGGGTCTACAAGATCCACGACCCCAGAACAGACGTAGCCGCCAAGTTCATAAAGCAGCTGCCTGAAGGCGAGTACTGGCTCAAGGTGCTGAAGAAGGCGGAGGAGGTCATGTGGAGGGAGAAGAAGCTACCAGCTAACATAGACTTCTACACAGCGGTTCTCTACTACCAGCTAGGGATACCGATACCAATGTATACACCTATCTTCGCCATGGGCAGGATAGTAGGGTGGACGTCCCACTACATAGAGCAGGTCAAGAACAACAAGATAATAAGGCCTACAGAGAAGTACGTAGGACCCACAGGCCTCAAATACGCCCCCATAGAGGAGCGCTGTAAGAAGTAGCGGAGGAGAGGTAGCGTAGATCTGGGGTCAGCAGGCCTCTTTCAGCTACTCTTTTTCCCTAAAAGCTCCTCTTTGAAGCCATTAGAGAGATTGACATTAGGGTGCTTTCGAGGAGGGGACTCCGAGATCTCGGGTGCGATGCTTATACAAGAGTTAAAGGGTTGCTAAGCCTCTTCCTCGCCGCCCTCCTCCCCCGCCGCGATAAGCACTACTTTGCCGCCAGCTTCTTCAACCTTGCGTACCGCCTGCTCGCTTGCTAGTGGTACTATGATTTTAGCAGGCGTCCTCAGGCTACCTCTTCCCAGCAGTTTGTGTATACCCATCGATGCGAGATCGACGACCACTAGACCGTTCTCCCTCTTTAGCGCCCCCTCCGCCTCTAGCTTATCTATGAGATCCTGTAGCTCTCCCAGGTTTATGGTAGTCGGCCTATAGCCTACCCTTATCCTGGGCGGGTTGAAACCATGCTTCCCGAACCACGTGGGGGCGTATTTTATAACCCATGTCCACATGTGTTTGTGCATCCCAGCAGCTCCATGGCCGCCGCGGCTCCCACTCTTGCGGTGCTGCCCGATCCTCCCCCAACCCATTGTGCGTGTTCTACCGCGGAGCTTCCTCGACTTCCTACGTCTCCTGACAACCACGACTTACACCCCTCTAGAGCATTCTCCTGATCAGGTCGTTTATCGCGGGTCCGCGATAGCCTAGCTCCCCCCCTACTTTATAGTGCTTCTTTATTGAGCCCTTGAAGCCTCCCCGGGGTGGGTGTAGCCTGAAGAAGGGTTTGACTCCGTAGTCCTCTAGTTTATGGTAGTGTATCTCGCCCTCCACGAGCTTCTTTGCGAGCTCCTCTATTCCTCCGAGTAGCTTGAGGTTCTCAGCTACCCAGAGGTCTGTAATGGGCTTATCACCTATAAGCCTACCTCTAGCCCTTATGAGCGCTGCTAGTGTTTCAACATCTATTTCACCCCACGTCGCCCAGTTCTCCACCTTCCTCAACATACCCTCGATGCCGGGTAGGCTGCTATGGTAGAGCGAAGCGGTGTATCTCCTGTGGAGCCTTAGCATCCGGAGCGTGGCCTCGACGTCTGGCCTCACGTCGACTGTCCCCCTTATCCTGATGATGGCGTAGAGCGGCATCACTTACACCCCAGTCACGTCCGCTGCCAGTCCAGTGGAGTGACGAACTTGTAGGTCGCCCTGAGGGCTAGGTACGTCGCCCTCGCGAAGTTGTAGCTCGTCCTCGTCTCCCCCTTAGTGAAGCTCCATACGTCCCTGATACCGGCCATTCTGAGTACTGCCTTGGCTACGTCACCCGCTACCAGGCCCGTGCCCTTGGGTGCGGGTTTTAGTATGACCTCCACACTACCACTCTTACCCCTCACCGTGAAGGGCACGCTGTGGGGCTCGCCGCAGCTGCACTCCCAGCTGCCGCACCCCCTTCTAACGGGTGTTATGTTGAGCTTGGCGTTTCTAATCGCCTTCTCTATAGCGAACCTGAACTGCCGCGCCTTACCCTTCCCAAGGCCCACGTAGCCATCCTCGTTTCCAACTACGACTACCGCTCTGAAGCGGGTGATCCTCCCAGCATCAGTCATTTTCTGGACTATGGTGACGTCTATTACCTCGTGCTTGAGGTTGGGTAGGAGTATGTCTACTATCTCGGGCTCCAGTATGGGCAGGTTCATCCTGAATATCTCATCTATGCTACTTATCTTACCCTCCTTTACCATCCTACCCACACGAGTCCTAGGCTCCCAGGCCTCAAGGACCTCGCGTGGGCTTACAGCTGGCATGGGACCCCTACTCGCCCTAGGACTCACGCCTCACCACCCCCCACGCTCTCGGGTTTCTCGAGGAGGATATCTGAGAATTCACTTTTGATCCTAGATACTACCTCCTCGAAGTGCTTGGGTAGATCCTCGGGCTTAAGACCCCTAGCTAGATATTGGCTGAATAGCCTCTTATAGCGCTCGGGGTCCTCCTGGGAAAGCCTGGAGGCCCACTCGGCTATATGCACGCCCCTTATCCTATCGTCGCCGGGCAGTATCTCGGGTGAGTGAGGAACCCTCAGGCCAGCGTCGAGGGCCCCCTTCAAGGCGGCGAATACCCTGCTACCCGGCGTAGGGGTTGCAAGTCCTATGTCGAGCACGGCCTCCGAGACCCCCGCACGCCTCGCCCTAAGAGCTGCTAGTAGCCCCGTGAGGTAAGCAGCGCTAGTGTTGGCCGTACCGCCCAGCCACCCATACTTCTTGACGAGCTCCCTACTATGGGCTACAGCTATCATTCTGTCGCCCTCTATTTTAGCCTCTGCCACCTGGACTATGATATACTTGTTCGTGCGCCTCACAACCAAGCGGGGCTTACCGCTCTTGATGAGCTTTATCCTCTTGTAGTAGTTCGTCTTACCCTCCCTACGCCTCCTCCAAGGAACCCTGTAACGAGGCCCGTGCCCCACTGCTCATCACCCGCTCTTCGCCTCCTTTAGGAGGCCCTGCTCCTCTATGTAGCGGCGCAGTGCTGTGAGGCTCTTGAACATGCCTCCCTTCGAGAGCCTGTAGAGCCTCCTGTAGGTCCTCCTGTCTATGAGGCCGTGATCCCTGAGCCAGCGTAGGTAGCGGCGCATCCTCCTTATCCTGTGCATCCACTCCTCCTTCGGATCGCTCCTAGCGGTTGCGGGTCCCTTCCTCTTACCGGGTCCCCTCCTCCTACCCTTAGCCCTCTGCCTCCTCCTCTCAAGCCACCTGTGGGCGTTACCCTTCTTCGGTATGACCCTTATTATGCCCCTCTTGATGAGCGCCTCGACATCCTTGCGCGTCAGCGCCTGCTCTATGTCCTCTGCGTACTCTGGATCCGGGTTGATCCAGATCCTACTCTCCCCCACGCCTAATATCTCGGCGGCAAGCCTCCTCTGCAGCCGGTAATCCATGGCTACACAGCCCCCGCGTTAGCCACCCTGAAGCCACGCTCTCTGGCCGCTCTGATAAGCTCTAAGCGCTTCCTGAGCCCCACCGTAGAGGCTATATATACTATGTGCCTCCTGGGGTCAAGCGACTCGAGATCCTTGACATTACTCACGATGGCTGGCTCCAACCCACTCGGGTGGAGCCCCCTTATCTCGGCGGGAGTCCTATAGCCGACCTTCACTATAGGCGGGTACCCCTTCAGCTGTAGCCTCATCTTGTTGTCGTTACCCTTAGGCTTCCTCCAATACTCCCTCCTCTCGAACTTCCAGAACCTCCAGGATAGGTACCTCAGGAACCGCGGCCTGCTCCTCCTCTCCTCATGCATCCTCCTCTGGAGGCGCCTGCGGGCTCTAAGCGAGGCTAGCACCTCCTCCCTCGACCTGGCCTCTACACTCACTGCTCAACCACCTCCCGGGCATAGATGTAGATGCCATCCATGAACTTCCTCCTATCGAGGTCGCTAATCTTGGTCGCCCTCTCTATATTAGCTGCTGTCTGCGCGACCTTCTCTATGTCGACGCCCTCTAAGATTAAGTCCTGCCCCTTAACCTGAACCTTAACGCCAGGTAGGATCCTGGCTATGCGTGGCGCCTTCTCTCCGAGGAAGTTCGATATAACTACCCTGTCACCCTCAACCTTAACGTTTATCGGGAAGTGGCTATAGATTATCTTCATCTTGTAGCGGAACCCCTTCGTCACGCCTAGTATCATATTCCTCACGTGGGCTGCTATCGTGCCGACGAGTGCCCTCTCCCTAGAGCGGGCGAAGAAGGCCTCTGCAATGAACTTTCCATCCTCAACTCTCATTATGACCCCCTTAGCATGGCCAAAGTCCCGGGAGAGCTCTCCCTTCGGCCCCTTAACGGTTACCCTGCTACCCTCGACTCTAACTTCGACGCCATCTGGTATCTCAACTGTCTTGATGACGTGCACGTCTCTTGCCATAGATGGCACCCCCTCTCTGTCTCCCCTACACCCGGAGGAGGAGGGGGCCTTAGCCAGGGTTGAAAAGGCTTGGCTCCCCTGCTAGTAGACGTATGCTAGGAGTACCCCGCCTATCTTATTCTTTATCGCCTCTCGGTGAGACATGACGCCCTTGCTCGTGCTGATGATCAGTATGCCTATATCTCGGCTGGCAAGGTACTTCCTGAGCCACTCAGGCATACGGGCGAGCTCTCTATAGCTCACGGGGAACCTGGGCTTTATAACCCCGATTTTATTGATCCTGCCTAGCAGTTCTACTCGGAACTTACCCCATCTACCGTCATCTATGTATTCGAAGTTCCCGATATAGCCCTCACGCTGTAAGACCCTGAGTACTGCCGCTATGAGCTTGCTGGCAGGCATTATTATTGCCTCCCTCTTACCCCTCATCTCTGCATTATAGATTGTGGCCAACGCGTTAGCCAGGGTATCCATCATAACCATAGCCCATGCACCCCCGGAGCCCGTCAGCGGTACTTCCTAAAGCCTAGTAGCATCGCCACCTCCCTGAAGCACTGCCTGCAGAGGTAGAGGCCGTACTTCTGTATGACGGCGTCTCTCGTACCACACCTCATGCACTTCTGGGCCCCCCGGCCCATTAGCTTAGGCTTTGGAGGCCTTATCTTACCCATTCCCTGCACCCCCCTACTTCTGCACCCACTCGACTCCTAGCAGCTGGCTTAATAGAATCATTGTCTCCTCAGGCTTTACCCTGTGCCTGAGTGGAATGTGGCTCTTCCTCATCCTCTTCCTCCTCACAATTCTATGGCCAGGCCTCTCTATGGTTATAGCGACATCCATGCCCAGTATGCCTAGCTCGGGGTCGTAGCGTACCCCGGGTATTAGTATGTGCTCCTCTATACCGAAGCTCACGTTGCCATGCTGGTCTATACTTGAGACCTTTAGCCTCCTACCAACGGCCTCGAGCGCCTTCTTGAGGAACTCTATGGCCCTCTGACCCCGCAGCGTCACCATGACGGCTATGTTCTCCCCCTTCCTAACGCCAAAGGCCCTTATGGTTCTCTTAGCCTTCCTGAAGACGGGTTTTTGCCCGGTCAGCTCCTCGAGGAGTTTGGCTGCCTTAACTAGTCTCTCCCCACTATAGCCCAGGCTTATGTTGACAGTTACCTTAGCTATCCTAGGCTTCCTCATAGGGCTCCTCTTCCACTCCTCGAGAATCCTCTCAACAGTCTCCGGGGGTATGGGTAGCGAGGACATCACCACGCACCCTCCGGCAGGCTAATGAGGGGCCTATCCCTCCCTATAACTAGGATGTAGTCAAGACTTGTCTGGAATAGGTTGCCCCTCCTATCCTCGAGTGTTACGATGCTCCTCCTGCGGCCCCAGCCCCTCCTTACCTCCTTGATTACGCCGACCCTCCCAGCGTTCCTACCCGCATAGACTATGGCGAGGTTGCCCTCCTCGAGTGGCACATAGTCTACTATCTCCTGCTCCGGCACCGTTATGAGCAGTGTGCCCAGCGTCTTATACTTGTCCTCAACGGGGTTCCGGGGATCCTTCACTCTTATCAGTATGTTTCGCCCCCCACTCAGGTTCAACTGTATGTGACCTCCTTTAACGGTGGTCTTATCCTCTATCCTGACGGGCTTAACATTAGGCTCGTCCTCGGGTAGTGGGTGGAGCTTGAAGAACGTCACTGGATAGGGGACGAACCTATACCTTTCTCCCGTGTCTACTATCTCGATAATATCCATTAAGCCGACGGGGAACTTATAGTCCTTCCTAACCCTCCCATCAACTTTGAAGTGGCCCTCGCTTATAAGCTTACGCGCCTCCCGAGCCGTCTTAGCGTAGCCGAGCACGTTACGCACTATGAGTAGGAGTGGTATACTCAGCTCTGTAGGGTGAGGGCCGGGCCTTGGTTTAACCGTCCACTTATACTCCTTCCTGAGTATAGGCCAGAACTTGGGAGCAGCTAATGCCTTGAGCCTCCTCTGCCCTCCCATCCTAGCCATGGCTACTCACCCACCCCTCCAGACGGGGCCTCGGGGCTAATACTAGGCTGGGCCGACTCCTCGGCTCCCTCAGCGGCCCTCTCGGCCTCAGCAGCCTCTCCACCTGCCTCCTCGGGCGGCGGCAGCTTCGCGCCTCTCCTCTCGAGGATTTTCCTCCTCCAGGGATCGCTCAGGTCTAGCTCCACTATCATGACGTTTGATGGGTGTATGGGCCTGAAGACCGGGGTTCCATCACTCCTCTTAATGGTGACTCCATCAATGTATATGCGGAGCTTCTTCAAGTCGACCTTGACTACCTTTCCGATGTGACCCTTGAAATCCCCCCTCATAACCTTTACCTTGTCGCCCTTCCTCACCGGCAGGCTCCTAACCCCATACTTCTCCCTCAGCTCGGGGCTCAAGGTGGCGCTGACGAGCTTCTGGCGGATGTGGAGTGGAGCCCTGTAGAGGGCACGCCTCTGCTTCCTCGGCTGCCTGCTCCTAGTTAACCTAGCCATCCAGAACACCCCATCAAACTATGATCGTTGCCAGCTTAGCTATCCTAGGCCATCTCTCGGCTGCCTCCCTAGCTATGGGTCCTCTAATCTCGGTTCCCCTGGGCGTTCCATCGGGGTTAACTAGGACTACAGCGTTGTCCTCGAACGCCACCCAGGTGCCGTCGGGCCTCCTGAAGGGCCTACGCTGGCGCACTACAACAGCGTAGACTACCTGCCTCCTCAACTGCACGCTACCCTTCTTCACGGTTGCAACTACCAGATCGCCGACGCCGGCGCTTGGTAGGCGGCGGAGCCTCGTCTTGTGGTGTGGCACGTTGATTATCATTACCTCCTTGGCTCCACTGTTGTCGGCTACCTCTACATAACTGCCGACCTGGAGCCCAGTGTTTACCCCGAACCTCGATATTACTGCCCCATACTTCTTCTTCTTAGGCATTCCACGCTACCCCCCGCAGCAGCGGTTCCCAGGGCTTAAAGCTACTCGCCGCCAGCCGCGCTCTTCTTTACGCCGAGGACGACGAACTTTACTGTCTTCGCGATAGGCCTAGTCTCCCCTATGACTACCACGTCCCCCTCCTTAACGTCTATGCAGGGGGGCACGTGGGCTTTTATCTTGCTGCTCCTCCTCTCGTACCTCTTGTACTTCTTGACGTAGTATATGTAGTCCCTCCTGATAACAGCCGTCCCCTTAGCCCTATACTTCTCGACTACTCCCTCTAGAATTACACCCCTAACCCTCAGGTGCCCATGCCAGGGGCAGTTTGGGTCGTTACAGCTCCTCTTAGGTGGCTCCACACCTGGGATCTTGAGGTTCTTCAAGGCCTTAGGTGCAGGCAACCACTCCCACCTCCAAGCTACTACCTCCTCAACCTCTTAACCCTCTGAGCGGGGCCCCCGAGTATATCGTCACCTGGGACGACCACTCTACCCCCGCCAGGGATGTGGAATGCGAATAGAGCACCGCTTTTAAGTATTAGGATTCTCCTCTCACCCCGAGAAACTAGGAGCGCCCTAGGAGTCTCCCACTCTACTACCCCTCTCACGCCCACGAGACCGGGATCGAGGTGCCTGAGCACCTCAACCTCAAGACCTATAAGCTCGTGGAACCTCAGGTTCCATGGAGTAATCCTCAATGCAGCGCCGCACCCGTAGCTCTCAGGCCCGCTCTTCTTTCCCTTGAGACCTCAGCTCCTCCTCCCTCATTATGGTGAGTAGGCGGGCTATGTTCCTCCTATACTCTCTGAGCTTCCCAGGGTTCTCAAGGCTGCCGGCCGCGGCCTGGTAGCGTAGCTTGATCAGCTCGCTCCTCCACTCCTCTAGCAGTTTCATCCTCTCCTCGGGGCTCATCTTCCGCAGGTCCGAGGCCCTCACCTTAAACTTAGGCATTCTCACCACCCTCCTCCGCCTCTCCGGGGCCTGCCTCCTCAGTCTTGCCAGCTTCTTCCAGGAGCTCCTCTACCTCGGGCCTCTCAGGCCCTGCCGCTCGCTCCTCCAGCTCCTCCCTAATCCTCTTTATCTCCTCCGCCACCTCCTCGGGGCTCTTAATCCTTATATAATCCCCGGGCTTGCCGGGCTTAGCTATGATTACCTCGACCCCTATGATTCCCTTCGGGAGCTTTGCTATGGCTACCGCTCTGTCGACTAGCTCGTCAACCTTATGCCCGGCCTTGTAGACCTTGCCCGCCCTGAACTTCTCGAAGCGCGCTCTCTCAGTCCTCAGCTTGCCGCTTATCTTTATCTCGGCTCCGAGGGCGCCGTTACTCATTATCCTCCTAAGCGCCGTGAAGGCGACTCTCCTGAAGTGGTAGCCCATCTCTATGCTCCTCGCTATCCTGAAGGCTTGAACCCTAGCGTCTAGCTCGGGGTTCTCGGGCTGTGAGACCGTTATCTGGGGGTTCTCGATGCCGAATACCTTTTCGAATATCTGCTGAAGCCTCCTTATGGTGGCCCCCCTCTGCCCTATTATCAGCGCGGGTCTCTCAGCGTAGATGTGGATCCTGGTGCCTAGCCCCATGGGTATTATCTCTACCCTGCTATAGCCTGCCATGTAGAAGTTTGCTGCTAGGTACTCGTCTATCTTAGCTCTTAGGAGCCCCTGATTGAGGAAGAACCTCTCGACTCTCCCCACAGGTCTTCACCCCGCTACTCCTCCCTAACTATCACTTCTATGTGGCTGTGCACCCTGTTCTTGGGCGACGCCCTCCCGTAGGCTCTTGGCATCCACCTCTTCAGAGTTATGCCCTTATGCGCGGCAACGTGTATGATCCTTAGGTTCTCGATTTCTAGCCCCTTGTCCTCTGCGTTGTTTTCAACGTTATTAAGTAGTTTTAGCATGTACTTCGCTGCTTTCACCGGGTACCTCCCCACAGGCCAGCCCCACCTATCGGCTAGGCCTCTCCGGTGCGCCTGTTTCCCGTGAGCCCTCCTGAAGGGGATGGCCTCCTTCTTCTCGATCACCCTCTCGAGGAACCTCTTAGCCTCGGCTAGCCGCATGCCCTTTATTGCCTCTGCAACCTCCCTCATTACTTTAGGGTGCACGGGTACGTCCCACATCATAGCCTTAGCAATCTTGGTCTCGTCCCTGAACTTAAGCGAGTAGCTCCAGCGCGGCATGGCGGTCACACCTCTACTTACCTATGTGGAGGCTGCTCCTAGTGGCCTTCAGGCCGGGCTCTCCGTGCTGCACTATCTTCGTGGTCGGACTGAACTCTCCTAGATAGTGGCCTATCATCCAAGGCGTTATCCTGACGGGGACGAACTCCTTACCGTTATATACAGCTATGGTGAGGCCCACCATCTCGGGTAGCACTATCATGTCGCGCACATGAGTTCTTATCACCGGCGGCCTCTTCAGCTTCCCCTCCTCGAGCTTCTTCCTAACCTTCCTAACCTTTGCTAGGAGCTTCCTTTGAGCGGGGGTGAATCCCCTGAGCAGGCTCCTCCTCTGCCTGGCAGGCATTAGCTTGGCCAGGTCTTCTATGGACATCTTCATCAGCTCTTCCAGCGTATAGCCTCTGTACCTGAATCTACGCCACTCCGGCGGTATCTCAAGCGTCACTCTACCGCACCCACCCGAAGCCGGGCAGCCCCTGAGGGGCTTTTATTGTTCCCTTCAGCGGAGGAGGCTCCTAAGAACCTCCCTGGCGGCCTCCCTAGGCGTGTAGGCGACCCTAACTAGAGCGCCTACCTCCTCCATCCGAGTTCGGGTCGCGCTGTCGTGGCCTGGCGGTACTATGGCGAGCAGTTTATATCCCCTCCTAACCAGCTGGGAAGCCACATCGACGGGGTCACCCGGTTCGATGGTCTGCTTGAGATCGGAGACTAGAACTATCCTCTTGGTCCCCCTACCCGCGGCAGCCCGTAGTGCTGAGGCTATGTCTGTGTAGCCGGCAAACCTCACCGAGAGCAGGGTTCTCGCTAGCTCCGTGGCAGTGAAGGGGCCCTCGAGGATCCTCGGCTCGGAGGAGAATAGTGTGAGCCTCTCAATGTTGGAGGAGAAGAGGACCGCTATAGTGAGGGCCCACATGCTGTGATCCAGCATGCTACCGCTAACGTCGAGAGCCAGGCTTATCCTCCTACTCTTCAGCCTCCTCCTAAACACCAGGGGATCCGTGGCTAGCCTCCCAAGTCTGTATATGGTCCTCCTAACCTCGAGCCTGCCCGGCGGGGATAGGGAGGTCTCGTTGCGGGGTAGTAGCCTAAGGCCCTCGCGGGCGGCGAACCTATACAAAAGGGAGGCCGTGGCCCTCACTATCAGCTCTCGCTCCTCTCCGCCAACCCTGGCGTAGAGGCCTCGTAGCACCTGCAACGACCTAGTCGGGCCTAGCCTCCTCAGCGTTGAAGCTAGGTGCTCCGCATTACCTCCCCCAGTCTCCAACGCCTCGACAATAGCTAGCGCTGTTGAGGCGAGGCTCTCTATACTCGAGGAGGAGAGGGGGCCCAGCGAGTAGGCTGCATCAATCCTCCTGGCGTCCTCAATGGCTCTGAGTGCCAGGTCTTTAGCCATATCGGCTCTACCAGGCTCGCCCGTCTCGGCGAACTTCAGCGCCTCATAGAGGCCTCTCGCCGCCTTCGTTGCTGCATCGAGTAGAGCCCCCTCCACCCCCTTGAAGGGGTGTCTTCGAACCGCCCAGAGAAGGGAGGGATCCAATCCTTCAATCAGCCTCCTAGCCTCTCCGGCATCCATGATCCTCAGTGCCTTAGCTACAAGCTCTCCGCCCCTCTCCCAGCCTAGACCAGAGGCTATTTCGGCGATCTCGCGGCCACCCACTGGGAGATCCCTTACTAGAGCGGGGTCGCTGGCTATCAAGATCCTCTCGTGGGCTATACTCAGGCTTCCAGCTCTCCTAAGTATGGGGATAACCTCCTCACCATCGATGCGCTCCCCCCTAAGGATCCTCTTACCCAGCTCCTCGGCTACAGCCTTGAGGAGGCGGGAGTCCCCCTTCCTCATGGCGGCTTTACCCAGGCTCAGCAGCCTCCTCGATTCGAGGCTCCCGAGGTCGCCTTTGACGTCGAGCTTCGCCTCGGCTCTGAGCATTGAGTCGTCCTCGCTCCAAGTTGGGGCCTCCTCTAGGGCCTCGCCTATGCTCTCATAACCCATAGAGGCTATCCTCTTGGAGATTAGGGATATCTCGGCTTCACCCACAACCCTCTCCCGGCCACGTGGCCCCCTAATGACCCCCGCCTTCCTGAGTAACAGGTACGCCGCAACTCTCTCCCTCCTCCTTGGGCCGCTCAGCACCCTCTTCTTCACAACCCTATCCCCGGGCTTCAAACCGAGCTTCCTCAGGTTCTCGTCTATCTCATCCCTGATCCTCCTAGCGTTGGCGTCCAGCTTGGCGGAGACCATCAGGCCCTTGACCTCGTTTAGGAGGAGCTGTAGTTGCTGCGGCTTCAGCGCCAAGGTAGATGCAAGCACGAGTGATACCTCGTCCTCGTCAATATAGCTCCTATTCACTAGGACAGAGTAGGAGTGAAGGATCCTAGCCGCCGTCACCAGCTGGCCGGTCCCAACCTTGAGACCCCTCCTCCTAAGCGCCTCACCCAGGGATGGCAGTAGGTCTATGAGAGCCTCAACGTTGTAGCGGGGCAATGTGGAACACCTCTCCTACCACACTACTCACTATCTCCTCGTCCTCCACCCTCTTCGCTAAAACGCTTAGGGCGGCATCGTAGACATCTTGGAGGGCCACGCTGCTTCGGCCCCGGAGCCTGGCCAGCGCTTGAGCCATGCGCGCCCACGCTACAGCCTCGGCGGTGCCAGGCTTGTGTGCGAGGCCAGACTTTCTGAGCTTTGATATGGCCTCTAGTATCAGGTTCATAGCGTTGCTGTCGAGCCTGGGGTTCTCCTCGATCCTCAGCCTAATTATGCGGGCCTCCACCTCCCTGGGGGGATATGTGAAGGGTATCCTAACCACCCTCCTGAGGAAGGCATCGCTCAGATCGTTCTGCGCTATATCCTCGGGGTTACTCGTGAAGACCACTTGGAAGCCGGGGCCCCGCGCGTGGAAGACCCTCTTTAGCTCCGGCACTACTATACGCCGCTTATCCACGACGTCTAGAAGCATGTTCTGGAAGTCCTCGTTACTCCTACGTATCTCATCGACAAGAACGCCAGCGTCTAGTATTAGAGCTGCTAGAAGTGGGCGCGGTATGAATGACTCCTCGTTAAACCCCTTCTGCATGGCTATAAGGGGGTGGAAGTCCCCTATAACCTTGTACTCGTCGTAGTTCTCGCTGCAGGGGAGGAGGAATGGCTTCCTACCAGCCCAAAGCTCTAGGAGGGCCTCGCCTATCTCCGTCTTACCCGTGCCAGGAGGCCCCTCGAAGAGGACAGGCCTGCCATTCATAAAGGCCGCGTAGGTCAGCGCAACTATTCTCTCGTCTACTATTAGCTTGAATTCTCTCTCGAGAACCTCAACGGCTGCTCTAGGATCCCTTACCGGCCTCCTGGGCTTGGCAACGTCCGCGTATATCTCGTGGACTTTAGCCTCGATGGGATCCCTCTCGCCCGGATTCTCCCTCATACTTACCAGCTCCCATGCCTGTGAAGCGGGTGTTCAGGGAGCTTAAGCGCTCTCTTTCCACCCACTCCCCGGGCTCGTAGATCTCCCCCTCGTCGGGGGGAGAGAGGGCCTTGTCTAGTTCCTCACATACCTCCCTGAAGGGACACCTAGAGCACCTCCCCTTACTCCTGCGGGGGTACCCTACTATGCCCCAATACTTAATTTTAACGACGTCGTCAACAGCCCTTAAGACGGCCGAGGAGATGCTCGAGTCCAGGATGTAGCGGTAACTCCTCTCGCGATACCGTATCTCCAGTATAACCTCGTTCACGTCACTATTCCGCGCCAGGATAACGCCATACGAACCGGCTTGTAGGACGTCGCTCGGCCAGGCCTCGCGGCGCGGCCCTCTACCGCTCTTCCTCTCAATGACAATGGCCTTATCACCCCTTAGAAGTACGGCGTCAGCCCTACCCCTCAAGACGACGTTGCCCAGCCGCGTCTCCATCCGATTCTCGGTAGAGTAACCCCTCAACCGGAGGGGGACAGCTAGGATGGCGTGGTAGATCCTGCCTAGAAGTAGGCGGATGACCTCCCATGGCCCCCTTCTGCGGGGGAGGTTGTACTCGAAGAATAGAAGCCTAGGGCAGTAGCCCAGCTTGTGTATCTCACTGGGCCATATCACGTAGTGGGGCTCTTCCCCGCCTTCACTATTCCTATCCTGAGTCGTCTCCCGTCCACCTCCCATTCCCTACTATAAGCGTTGGAGGGGGGCTCCCCGCGGTGTATCCTAATAGCCCTAGTCTCGCTTTTAATGTAGTCCTCCTTTTCACCTATCGCGCGCCCCATCTCATCGTCGCAGTCAACCCACACCTCTATGTAATCGGTTACGCTTAGACCCGCCTCCTTTCTCATGAACTGTATCCTCCTCACCACCTCCCTGGCCAGCCCCTCTAGGATCTCCTCCTCGGTCACCCTAGTATCCACGGCTACGATGAAGTCGTCGCCCTCCTCAACGCTAAGCCACTCGGGGTACTCGGCTACAACCTTCACGTGCCTAGGCTCTAGGACTACCCTGACGCCTTTGTATTCCGCCTCGAAGCGGCCCTTCTCCATTAAAGCCCTTGCAACCTCCTCGCCACGCTCCCTCAGTAGCTCATACACCTTGGGGGAGTCCCTCTTGTATAGGGGGCCTATCTCTCTATAGTTCGGCTCGACGCGGTACACCCTAACCCTCTCCAAGGCCTCGGGCCGCAGGACCTCGATACTCTTAGCGTTAACCTCCTCCAGTATTAGCTCCCCTAGCTCTCTGGCCGCATCCCTGACTAGGGGGCTGCTGGTGGCCACTATGATTCTAGAGACTGGCCTCCTGATCTTAAGTCCAGCCTTCATCCTAGCGGCTCTCGCGGCCTCTACTATTTCTCTAGCCTTACCCATTAACTCCTCCAGTCTTTCATCGATCAGGGTAATATCGGCTTCCGGGATATCTAGGAGGTGCACGGACTCGGGGCCCTCCTCGGCTTCCCGGAAGAGCTTCTGGTACACGTACTCTGTTAGGAACGGTATGAAGGGGGCTGCAGCCGCCAGCCACCTCCTAATGGCGTAGTATAGCGTGGCGTAAGCCGCCATCTTGTCTGGCGTCTCCTCGTCGGTCCACACCCTCCTCCTCACGAGCCTCAGGTACCACCTACTTACATCGTTAATTATGAACTCCCTCAGGAGCCTGGCAGCCTCGTGTATGAGCAGGGATGCCATGGCCTTATGGTATTTCCGGAGGAAGTTGTTGACGCGAGAGAGGAGCCATTTATCCTCCACCCTTAGGTGCTTGGCGTACCTCTCTAGCGTGTGACGGGTGGGGTCGTAGGCGTCTAGGCCCATATACATGCTCATGAACGTGAAGACGTTCCAGATCACTGTGAAGTCCCTCCACATCCTCTCCATCTCGCGCCATGAAAAGCGCAGATCCTCCCAGACCGTGTTGCTGGTCGTCCAGAGCCTTACCACGTCGCGGGGGATCCTCTTTATCAGGTCGTCGAAGTCTATATAGTTGCCGAGGCTCTTGTGCATCTCCCTGCCCTGCTCGTCTAAGGCGAAGCCGTGGACGAGAACCCTCCTATAGGGGGCCTCGCCGAACCCTATGACGCCGCTCCTGAGGAGGCTGAAGAACCAGCCTCTTATCTGGTCGTGCCCCTCTACAATGAAGTCGACGGGCTTCAGCCTCTCCCAGAGATCCCTCCTCTTAGGGTAGCCGAGGCTCGCATAGAACGCTATGCCGCTGTCAAACCATACATCGGCTACATCCGGTACCCTCCTCATTACCCCTCCACACTTTGGACACCTCAACGTCACCTCGTCTACCCAGGGCCTATGTAGCTCCCTAGGCCTCCTCCCCCCAAGCTTCTCGAGCTCATCCAAGCTACCAATAACGACCCTGTAGCCGCACCTCTCGCATACCCATATGGGCAGTGGGATCCCCCAGAACCTCTGCCTACTTATAACCCAGTCTCTGACATTCCTTAGGAGATGCATGAACCTCTCCTTAGCCCACCTAGGTACCCACTCTATCGTCTCGGCATTCCTGATAAGCTCGTCCCTAATCTTCGAAACCCTAATGACCCACTGCTTGGTAGCCCTGAGGAGGAGGGGGGTCTTGCAGCGCCAGCATACCGGGTATCTGTGGACAACCCTTCCCTCGTGGAATAGTGCCCCACGCTCCCGGAGATCCCTTATTATCGCCTCGTTTGCCTCTGTCCTGAAGTAGAGTCCCGCATAACGGCCGGCCTCAGGCAGCATTCGGCCGTCGTCTCCCACTAGCGAAATCACGGGGACGCCAAGCCTCTTGCCGATCTCGAAATCAACGTCTCCATGACCAGGGGCTGAGTGGACCAGGCCAGTGCCCTCGTGGGGGGTAACCGCCTCCGGGGCCATGACGACCCTATGGTACCTAGCTAGGATCCTCTGGGCATCCACTAGATCCTCTAGGGGGTGGAGGTACTCTAGGCCTTCTAGCTCCCTGCCAGGCATCTCCTCTAATATCTCGTACTCCTTGACTCCTGCCTCCCTCATAACCTCCTCTACCCTAGCCTTAGCGAGGATTAGAACCTCGCCACCGACCCTCACCCTGACATAAGTAAGGTCTGGGTGCGCCATGACGAAAGCGTTAGCTGGGAGTGTCCAGGGTGTTGTCGTCCAGATGAGGAGGCTCTCCCCTTTCCTACCCTTCACGGGGAACTTCACGTATATGGAGGGATCCTCTAAGTCCCTGTACTCTGAGACCTCGTAGTCGGCTAGTGTCGTCTGACACCTAGGACACCAGTGCACGACGTATACATCCTCGTCTAGAAGACCCTTCTCCCACGCTTTCTTGAAGAGCCACCAACCCGACTCTATGTATTCGTCCTTGAAGGTTACATAGGGGTTATCCCAATCCATAAACACCCCCAGCTCCTTGAACCTCTTCGTCTGCTCCCTCAGGTTCCTCTCCGCGAAGCGCTTGCACTCCTCGACAAACCGGTCTATACCGACCCTATCAGTTATCTCCCCCTTCTCCTTGATGCCGAGGCTCTTCTCTATCATAACCTCTATGGGGAGCCCGTGTGTATCGAAGCCTGGGCGATCCCATACGTTGAAGCCCATCATCCTGTAGTAGCGGAGGATAACGTCTTTTATGATCTTGTTCCACGCTGTGCCCACATGTATACTGGGGGCGCTCGTGTAGGGAGGGCCGTCGAGGAAGTAGAGCTTCTTGGCGCTTCTAGATGCCTTCTCTTTAACGAGACGGTAGACGTTCCTCTCCTCCCAGAACTCCTTAACCCACTCCTCAACCGAGAATTGATCGTAGCGCTCGTTGCTGAGGGCGTCTCTCATTGAAGGCATTACACCGCACCCCGCCTCCTAGGCTGGCCGTGAGAGCCCCCGGCCTAAGACCAGGTTTTTATCGCTAGACAGCATGGAAGCGCTAAGCGGGCTCTCCGGTTGCCACGCAACTTCTGATAGTGGGGCCCAGCCGTCGAAGCAGGCGCGCCAGAGGCCGCCAGTAATAAGGCTCCCCGGGGATCCCCTAATATGCCCGACCCGTGAGAGGCGGTATCCGCGGCGGGCTACACCCCCTTAAGGCCCGCTGGGTAGGCCGCTTCGAGGGATGAGGGCCCGACGCACTGGGGGAGGGCGTAGGGTTGCCTCCAAGGATTACCCTCGGGTGGGATAGATGCGACCTATGCGGGCGCCACGCGCCCACCTGGAAGTGCCGCGTTGGTGGCAAAACACTTAATATATGTCTGTTCTGCGCATACACACTATCAGCGAGCTGTGAGAGTCTAACGCTCGAGCTGCCAAGGAGGGCTCCCGGCCCCGAGAAGCCCGTGTTAGAGCCCGATGAGAGGGTTCTAGAGAAGTATAGTAAGACAGTCGTAGGCCGCGGGCGGCGGGGATCCTCAAGGCGGTATAGGGGGTCTAGGAGGTCTACTCGGTGAGCGGGGCTATGTAGATGTACATCCTCTCGCCATTAGGGAATGTGAACTCGAGCCTCATGGGGTAATCGGTTGCGTACTCCACCCTCACTATATCAGCCGCCCCCGTAGGCTTCGTGGCTGCCTCGAGGGGGGTTCTACCGTATGATGAGACGCTGGGCTCTACAACATCTACATCGAGGAGCGGGGCGTTAGGCCTCATCTCCCAGACATACTCTTTCTCCTCTCCAGAAGCCTTCACGGTTACCACCCCCTCCTCCTTGCTCTCGAACGTCGCGCTATCCCCGACCACCTTTACGTCCTGCACTATTATCTTGAAAATACTAGCATCCAGCGAGAACCTGGTCGTGGCATCGAAGGATGGCTCCCTAATCTCGGGGGGCTCAATGTCCAGTATTGACACGGCAAAGCTCCTAACGAGCCCGGTCTTCCTATCGCGGAGCGTCACAGAGAGCGCTAGCTCGGAGGGATCCCTCTCGAATATTATCGAATCATTCCTAGTAGCCCTCCGGATGACTTTGTTGAGCTCGTCTGTTCTCACAATAAACTTGGCCTCCTCCTCGACGTTGAACTCGCCGAAACTCATACTAGGCGCCTTCAACACGGCTAGGGTCGTCTTATCGGGACTCATCTGCCATATTATCAACTGATCACCGCTAACATAGAAGGTTGCCTCATCGCTTATCTTAGCCAGCGTCTGTGTCACGTACTTGAACTTAGTAGCCGCGTCATAGACTAAGTGAAACGTCATACGGCGCACCCCTGCCCGACTCTGCTTCTTCAGCCATTTAAACGGGTCGAGGGGAGCCTTATATTGGGGTGGCCACGTGGCTGGTAAGGTTAAGGTCGAGATTGACCTTGGGAAGTACATAAGCGTCGAGCTACCCGTCGACGATGCTGAGAGGCTGATAAGGAGGCTGTCAGAGAGGCTTGGATATGAGAGCCAAGATGCCAGCGAGGCCCTCAGGTACATAAGGAACTTCGATGCATTCTACGAAATAGCGCGGAAGAAGTTTAAGGACTACCTAGTCCCCCCTAAGAGTATGAACGACATGATAAGGGGGACAGTGCTTGTTGACAGGGTGAAACTGATAAGGAATGAGCAGAAGAAGGTGGTTATAACGTTCGATAGGAGGGTTCCCTTAGACGAGATAGTTGAGGCGTTAAAGGATATAGGGTACGAGGCGGAGGTTGTGAAGAGAGAGTTCTAGCGCTTCGAACTCCTCCTAGATGAACGGGAGGACTTCTTCCTGCGCGTCTGCTTTCTCTTAGCCTCAGGCACTTCAACAGCTATTGCCTCCGCGGGGGCCTTCACCTTCTCGAGGTATATCGCCTTAGCCTCTGAGGGCCTGAGCTTGCCCTCGGCTAGTGCCTCAAGTATGTCGACAGCCTCCGCAAAAGCGTCCAGAAGCTCGGGGACAACAGGATGGTAGAGGCTTACCTCCTCTTCCGCAGCCTCCTCGCCAGCGCTTGTTTCAGCGGCTTCGCCCTCCCCGGCAGGAGCCTCGGGTTTAGCCAGCTCCACACCCCCAGGCTCCGCTATGACTTCTTCCTCCTCCGCGGCTTCTTCCCTCTCCTCCTCTACTAGCATGTGCTCCCACCATCCTCGGGGACTCTGCCCCGCGGAAATCCTAATAAACTAGTTGGGAGGCCCACCCCGCCCCCTGATACTCAACGCTATCTTGGAGAGTAGCTCAAGGGGCTCTCCTCTAAGCACTCATGCGCATCCATTCCCTAGAGCCGCGGGTCACGGCGGCCGTCAGGCCTAGTCCTGCGGAGGCCGGCATCCTAATGGGCTTTACTGAGGGCTTCGCGTATCATCTTCTTGAATCTGACGGCGTCTTCGAATGCGTAGACGTTATTGAACATTACATAGGCCCTCTGGAAGCGGGTAACCTTGGATAAAAGCATTCTTAGATCGCTGTCCGTGTATTTGTACCTGTAGTTCACCTCGCCTCTACCTCCGAGGCCGTGGAGGCGTATGTAGGCTACATCCTGCCATCCGGGGGGCTCGCGGCCGCGTAGCAAGTCGCCGGCAACGCGCAGGCCTAGAGAGCCAGCTACTTCCTCTAATAGCTTCCTACCGCTGCTCCACCAGTCCCCGCGGGGCTCCCAATATACCTCCCAGTCATCAAGGCCGGCATTCCTGAAGAATTCAGTGACGCGCCTTGCATTCTCCTGGGTTGCCTTGAAACTCGGCGGTGTTTGGAAGACGAGGATCCTCGTCTCAAGGGCTCTGGCGGCCTCTAATGTGACCTCGAGGGCCCAGAGGACCGGTCTACTCGTCTCGAAGGGTTTAAAGGACTCGGGTTCAAAGGGTAGCTTCCTCTTGAGCCTCCTCCAGAGCCTCTTATTGTACCCGTGCGTTACGAGCATCCACACTTTAACCGTGAATATGAACCCCTGGGGCGCCTCCCTCCTCCAGGAAGAGAGCTTCTCGGGGGGTGGAGGGTCGTAGAAGGTTTGCTGGACCTCAACTGCGTCAAGCTCCTCGAAGTGTCTTTTCCTAGCTTTCTGGAACCCACAGGTTCCAACGATTACCTCCTGCAATCCCTTCCTCGCCTGGTTGTTGAGGAGGCTAGGGGGCCTCTAAAGGGAGACGACAGGCCCCGTGAACTCCCTCACCTTAACGTATCTCACTACCGGCACGCTCTCAAGCTTCTCCTTCACCTCGTCAGCCTTTAGTCCCGACTTTGTGGTGTCAGCTATTATAGTGCATGTCCCCGCCTTACCTCTCGCTATGGAGGCGCACCTTGACACTATTATGTCTATGTTTAGCTCCGAGAGCTTGCCCGCGACCTGGGCGAGGGCTCCCGGCTTGTCCTCCATCTCAACGTTTATCTCTACGATGTTCTTAGTCGTAGCGGCGACTGGGGATAGGACTATCTCTCTACGGTCTATATCAGCTATTAGAACCATGTACATGCCGGGGCTTATTCCGAGGGCGTCTCGGACCGTCTGGGGTATTGTTACCCTCCCCTTCGAGTCGACCTTTACGAGGGCGGGAAGCTGGAGAGGGCTTATCTTGCCCTCCTCCTTCCTCTCTTCACTCATCCCACTAATCCCCCACATGCCTAGCTTCATAGAACCTATTTAAATTCTTTTCTACTTCTAGACTATATGCAAACCAGCGCTCTTAAAGGCTAAAATCCTCCCACTCAGGAGGATCCTGGAGGAGTTTTTCTGAAGGCTACCACGGAGCCTTCACACGAGGGGTACACGAGGGAGTAACCGGCTTCTAGTAGGTGGTACGCGTGCTCTACCGCCTCAGGCGCTGGAAGAGGGAGTAGTCTCTCTAGGCTGTGGAGGGGTACCTGACCTGACACAACCACAGCGCTGTGCGCCCCGGGCACCGATAAGGTTATCGGGGGCCTAAGCGGGTCTGGGTGTATGAGGATCACTAGCTCCGTCTTATCAAGCAAGGAATCGGCTATCGCCGATAACGCTCGAGGCCCCTCCACGAGGTCGGAGCGATCCACTATCACTGAGGGGTACCTGGATTCCACCTCTTCCAGCATGGTGATGAGGGTTAGCGAGTACTCCCAGGGTTTCTCGGCCTCAGCCACCAAGATCGTGCGGGGAGGCACCTGGGAGGGTACTGTAGCCGCGGGCTTAACGGCTACACGCTGGTAGCCCCGTGAGAGCCAGTAGTCCTCATCACACGCTATGCACAGCACGAGGGGGTCGCCCTTGAGGGAGGCCAGGGCCTCCCCGGCCTCTCGGGCCCTGGGTCCGTAGGCCTCCACCACGGCCCCCCTCTCCCCTAGTGGTAGCAGGGTCCCGGTTCCCCGGGCGCAGGCGAACCCCAGGGCCGACCAGCGTCCTCTGGCTCCTTCCAGCATCTGAGATATTGGGGCTCGGGTGAGTATGCCTTCAACCTCTCCCCTTAGGCCGCCGCAGAGGGGTGGCCTCCTGGGCTTGAAGATCTCGACTACAATACCAGCCAGTAGCCCCAGCCAGCCTAGGCCCGCGAGTATCCCCGCTGCTAGGCCTGCTGGGCCTTCAATAGCGATGGCCGCGGCGCCCGAGAGGAGGGTGCCCACTGCCCAGAACCAGTTACATGAGGGGCATAGGTGCGAGGCTACATAGGCGCTGGTGGCCGCTAGGGAAGCCCTCAAGGGGCTTGCTCCAAGCTTGGGATGTACCGCCTCTAGGGGGCCGCCTAGGAGTAGGGCCAGAGCCGCCACCACCGCTAGGGGGATTGCGGCGGCGAGGGAGGCTCCCTGAGGGGTTACTGGCTGGCTGAACTGCAGCACTGCGAGAGCGAGTAGGGCGGCCGTGAGCGGCGAGCGAGCCGTGTAGCCGGCCACCGATGCTACGAGGCCCACGAGCGCTGCTCCCAGAAGCGAGGTTAGCTCCACAGGCGTGCCGACGCCTAGGAGCCTCTCATAGAGGGTAGTAAGCAATGTTACAGCATATCTTCCAAGAAGGTATGCGGCGACCCCCACTAGTGCTATGATAGCGGGCCTCACGGGAGAGCAGAGTCTTAACCGCGTGTAGCGTAGCCTCACGGGGTAGCCGCCTCCCAGGCGCCGCTATACACTGGAGAGGTGGAGGCTTTGAAGGGGGAGTCGGTGGTTCTAGACATGCTCCATCCGAGGGTGAGAGAAGCTTTCAGGGGCCTCGGCTACAAGGCCTTGCTCCCGATTCAAGAGAAGAGTATACCAGTCATCCTCAGGGGAGAGCACGCGCTACTAGTAGCTCCGACAGGCAGCGGCAAGACGGAGGCGGCCCTCCTACCCGTGCTCTCACTCATGGCCAAGCTCAAGGAGGAGGGGCGCCTGGGAGGCGGGGTCAAGGCGATCTACATAACGCCCCTCAGGGCGCTTAACCGTGACATAGAGAGGAGGATCAAGGGCCTCGTAGAGGGGTCGGGGTTCACCGTTCAAGTCAGGCATGGCGACACAAGGCCGAGCCAGCGGAGGGCCTTCCTGAGTAAGCCCCCCGACCTGATGGTGACGACTCCGGAGAGCCTAACCCTCCTCTTGTCCGCGACCGCCAAGAGGGGTCTTTGGGACAACGTGCGGTGGGTCATAGTAGATGAGGTGCACGAGCTTATAGAGAGCGAGAGGGGGGCTGAACTAGCCATAACCCTAGAGAGGCTGGAGCGCCTCTCCAAGCGTAGAATACAGAGGATAGGGCTCTCAGCAACGCTTTCAAGAGAGAGCATACGTGACGCCGTCAAGCTGCTAGCTGGCCCTAGGAGGGTTGAGGTTGTTGTGGATCCCTCGGGTAAAACCTATGATATCAGCGTCGAGGTAGTAGAGGGCGAGGAAATAGAGTGGGATAGAATGGTGAAGAGGGTTGCCGACATAATTAAATCGACCCCGGGTAAGGTCCTCGTCTTCGTCAACACGAGGGCTACAGCCGAGAAGCTCGCTGCCGGCCTCTCGTCGATACTGGGCGACAGCAACGTTAGGGTACACCATGGTAGCCTAGCTCGGGACGTCAGAGAGGAGGCTGAGCGCCTCTTCAAGGAGGGCAGTCTAAAGGCCTTAGTTGCAACGTCCAGCATGGAGCTGGGCGTCGACATAGGCGACGTTAACCTCGTCGTGCAATTCATGTCTCCCCGCCAGGTTCTAGCTATGACTCAAAGAGCTGGTAGGGCAGGCCACAGGTTCGGCGAGCCCTCAAGGGCTGTAATAGTGGTGCCACAGAACCTCTTCGAGATCTTGGAGGCCGCCGTGATAGCATTTAGGGCCATGAGGGGGCACCTCGAGGATCTAAGGGCCCCCCGGGGTTTAGTATGCCCCGTGGCGCATCAGCTGGTTGCAATAACCGTTGAGAGGGGAGGCACCACGCTTTCGGAGGCGTATGAGGTTTTCGCTAATGTACCCTTCTACTCCGCCATGAGTATGGGGGACCTAGAAGAGGTAGCCGTGCATCTGGACTCTCTGCGTATACTGCGGTACGACGAGTCAACAGGCACCCTTAAGGAGAGTGGGAGATCCAGGAGATACCTCTACGGCGTCTCCATGATACCGGATGAGGCCGCATACACAGTCATAGATATGATAGAGGATAAGCGGATTGGTGAGGTGAGCGAGAGGTTTATTGAGGCATCTCTCCTGAACATCGATGAGGGTGAGAGGCTGCGCTTCATACTAGCCGGTAAACTCTGGGAGGTCGTTGAGATAGACTACGAGGATATGAGGATTACCGTGAAGCCCATAGCGGAAGCCGAGGGCCTAGTCCCCGCCTGGCAGGGAGAGCTCATACCCGTCGACTATAAGGTCGCGAGGGAGGTCTGCGCGCTTCTCTCCCTAGCCATGTACTCGCCAGATGAGGCTAGCAGGATCATAGCCGCTAGGGGCCTCGATGAGAGGTGGGTTAACTGGGTAGTAGGGCAGGCCCGTGGAACCGCAAAGGCTTGGGGGGCCCCCTACCTGGAGCCCGGTAGACCTGTGGTCGAGGTATACCCAAACCTAGCCATAGTCTATGTCTGCCTCGGCAGCAAGGGTAACATGGCGCTAGCGCTTCTGTTAAGCGAGCTGCTGGCGGCCCGCGGTATACCTGTTAGGTTCAACCACATACCCTACGCTATAGTCCTGAGCAGGCCGGACTCGGCTCCCCTCAGCGGGGATCTCATAGTAGAGGTTCTCCGGGAGGCCGCGCGCATGGATAGAGTGGAGCGCGCAGGCCTCGTCTACCAAGCCCTTAAGAGGAGCCAGGCATTCCTATACAGGTTCCTCCACGTTGCTAGGAGGCTCGGCGTGCTCGATAGAGAGGCTAGGGCAAGCCCAGGCCTGCTCAAGAGGATCCTAGAGGCGTACAGGGGCAGCATCGTTGAGAGGGAGGTATTAAAGGAGCTCGTCTACGATAAGCTTGACATGAGAGCCCTTAACGAGTATCTCGACGCAATGAAGGATCCCGTGCCTGTGAGACTCGATAAAGCGACGCCGCTAGCAATGGCCGTCCTAGGGAACCCCTACCTGCGCAGCGACATAGCGGTCAACCTGAAGGAGATAGCGCTTGACAAGCTTGTTGAGGGGATAAAGAGGAGGCTTCAGAGGAGGCACGTCCTGATGCTATGCACGCACTGCGGCCACGCCTGGGAGGTGGAGGTTCAGAGGATCCCCGCCGAGGCACCGCTCCGCTGCCCGCGCTGCCGCTACCCAACGCTAGCCCCCCTACCCCCCGGCGACTGGGGGCGCCAGGTAGTCGAGGCTTACAGGAAGAAGTTGAGGGGGGAGAGGCTGACGAGGGAGGAGAAGAAGCTGGTCAAGGAGGCCGAGGAGAGGGCTAGTCTCTACATGCACTACTCCTTCCAGGGCCTGGGCCGCCGGGTAGTGGAGGCTCTACTCGCTAGGGGTGTGGGGCCGAGGGCCGCTAAGCGCGCCGTGGAGGCCTACATGGCTGGTGGTGAGAGGGAGTTCTACAGGACTCTAATGGAGGCTGAGGAGACTTATGTCAGCACGCGTAAGTACTGGGAGAAGCGTAGGCCAGAAGCGGCGTAGGCTCCCGAGTCCTCAGCCTATGACTCCCCTTCCTCTAGGGATAGGGCGGCGGGCTCCACGAGGGTGTCTATAGATACTATTCTGGCGCTGCTCTCGGAGATCTTGAAGCCCTTTAGCTTAAGGTACCTCTCAACGACGCTCTCATGAGTCCTCCTCCCGCTCCTCCTCCATGCTAGAGGGTCTCCTAGTGCTAGAGCTGAATAGACTTTCTCCGCTACAACATCGGCGAGAGGGCAGTTATCGAGGCAGAGCTTGCAGTGTATGCATCTACTAGCATCGACTCTGGGTATGAAGCGGTCTCCGACCTCGACCACCCTAATAGCGCCGGTGGGGCAGCTTGTTTCACAGGCCCTGCAGCCAGCGCAGTTGCTCCAGCGGAATGCGAGCTTCAGAGAGTCTAGGAGCAGCTCCCTCCCGAGGATCCCGCGGGCCCCGGAGACTCTGATCTCCTTGTCGGAGACCTCGACGGAGACCTTGCCGCCTGCCGCCTCCAGCCTAACCCTTCCATTGCTGGCTCCACTGGGCTCGAAGGCCCCAAGCACGCTGTACTGGTCTAGGGCCCACTCAACGCTGAAGCCGGGGTCGGATAATTTGACCCGGTAACCGTTCTCCTCACTCTTAAACTCTATGATTGTGGGCTCCAGCCACCTCCTATAGGTGTCGCTCCACTCTGGAAGGCTGAGGCCTAGCCTCCGCGCGAGCCTCTGCTTTTGGGCCGCTGGTGTGAGCCATCTCCAGAGGCCCTTAGATACCCAAGCCTCGGCGGCTCGGCTCTTGAGTCCTATTCTTGACGCCCAGAGTCTCAGGATCCTCTCCCACCGCTCCCACAGCTCGGGATGGGTTCTCTTGACGAACTCGTACTCGGCAGTATAAGCGGCTGGGCACATGAAGCACCCTATCCTGTCGAAGCCCTTCTCGTAGAGGGGGTTATAGGGCAGCTTGTTAGCCCATATGTAGAGCCATACGTGGAGCTGGCTCCACTCGTGTATGGGTGCTATGTTGAGTATGTGTGGTATCCACCTGTTCCGCCACACCCTAGGGCTCCTGGCCCTATCGAGGCTCTCATAGGCCCTCTGGCCCACGACGTTTAGGGCTCCCTCGGGAAACTTCTCGTTGAGGAGGCGGGCTAGAGGGGCCAGCTTCGTCACCTTGCAGCACCACCTAAAATCCTTCCCTGGGGGCCCGACCCTCTCTACGGCCCTCCAGAACGCGTCGCCGGCGTCCGCCACTAGTAGCTCGAGTCCATACTCGTCGGCTATCCTCTTGACCGACTCCCTGGTCTCGGGTAACTCGAGGCCTGTATCGTTGAAGATTAGGTAGGGCTTATAGCCCAACCTAAGGGTTAGGTGTAGTGCTACGAGGCTATCCTTCCCACCGCTATATGAGACCAGTATAGGCTTCCTCAGCTTCTCGGCCATAACGTGTATGAACTTCTCGGCCCTAGCGGTGTAATAGTATATGTAGTAATCATTTAACTTCACCGCATCATCTAATGTGGAGTTGGTGTTACCCGCCTCCTCCTCGGGGCCTCCCTTGAATATCGAGTGCACCTTCAAGACCTCACCGTCATCGCTTACATACGCTATACCCACGGGGTTACCCTCATCGTCGACTAGGGCAACCTGACTGCGGGGGGTTAGACCCTGCCCGTTACGGAACACCCTCGTCCTCCTCAGCGTTCGCAGGCCCCCCCTTACTGTAAACGTTGGGAGGGGCTCCCTATCCCACACCCTGAGCAGGCCCTCGAGTGTGAATCGAAGCCTCCACCGCGACTCAGCGGGATCCCAGTAGACCCTGGCAACAACTACTCCCCTACTGACAACCTCGTACATGAGATCCATGAAGGGCACCTTATTGAGTAACAGGATCCCAGAGCCGAGCAGGCCTTGGACGCCCGCCCTATCACCGGTTTCATTGAAGTAAGCCTCCTTAATCACCTTAATATCGTGGCTGAAGGCTGGCCTCGCATCGGCAGGAGGCGTCAGCCTTAGTAACTTAGCCTTACCTCCTCCAGGGCATTCAGGGCCTAGCATGGGGGTGTTCTTCTCGAGACACCAGTATAGCTTAGCTATTAGAGGCCATGCATCAGCGAGCCTCCTCCTACTCCTACCCACTTCTAGAACCCTGAGGGGAGGCGGCCCCGGACCCTTAAGAGCTGCGGTAAGACCTTAAGTTTATTAATATTTTAATTAAATTATTATTTTATGAAAGCTAGAGAGCTTATGCCCCCGGCTCAAGGAGCCCTCCGCTCACCCCTCCCTCTGAGGCGTTGTCACCCTGAATACCCACTGGGGCTGGGAATGCGGCGCATACACAGGGAGGGCAGGAGGGGGTTAGGTGAGTTAATCGCAGCATTAGTTGTAGCCGTAGCGTTGACGTCAGCAGCTATCGCTATCTCAGCGCTCATTCACAGGGAAGCGGGGCTAGCCTCTACAGTAGCCCTCCGAGCCGCAGAGAGGGTTAGGGACTCAAATTTCGCCCCACTACTCAGCGTAGGCTTAGATAATGGGAGTACGCTCTACCTTGTCGTCTACCCGCAATACCCGATCAACGTCTCAGAGATAGTCTATGTCAAGAATGGGGTGGTTGAGGAGATAAAGGTGGGGAAAGTAATCGAGACTGTGTCCAAGCTCGTAGTTGATCCGAAATACGACTGTAGTCCGGCGAGGATATACTTGGTCACGGGGAGCGGCGCCGTAATCCCATATATGCCTGCGCGCGACCCCAGGCTCCTATCCTTGGCGTACTCGGGGAATTCGAGCATCCTCGAGAAACCCTACATAGACTGCAGCCTCCTCCGAGCCGAAGCAAGCACGGGCAGGTCCTCCGCTCAAGCCAGCACCGCCTCCCCCATAGGGGTGGCCGTTGATGGCGACTCCTTCTACGAATTAGAGAGTAGCGACCCCCCCAAGATAGATGTAGTTGATGGTGATCCCTACACTATTTCTGTAATCAGAGTCGAGGCTACGGGTGCCCTTTCCTCTGGAGGGGCGAATTTAACGTATAACATTACCGTTCTGGGATCCAACGAAGAAGCCCTGGGAGTTAACGTCCAAGCAATTAGGTACAGCCACCCTTTAGACCTAAAGTATGCCGTCTCACTTAAGGGCGATCAAGGTCAGAGGGTGGACGTCTACGTGTTCGTGTATTGTGGGGGCTCAGCCTGTCTCACAGGGCTACTCTTCAGGAGCGGCTCGCCCACCATCTACACGGGCAAGGTATACTCCAACCTAACTATCCAGGCGAATCTCGATCAGACTGAGTGTCCTCTAGGCGAGAACAGCTACGTGGCTCCAAGCGTTATCGGAGGGCTTTCCAGCTACAAAACCGTGGTAACGGCTACCTGTACCTCTACGCAGTGGTACACGGATTACACGCTGGAGGGGGAGATTATCGATGGGAGCTACGCTACAGTAGGCCCGCTGGTGCTGGCCTACTCCACGTCGATCAGTGAAGGACTGAAGATGTGGGCTGATGTATGGCTCCAGTCAACTATGCCTATAGGGGGGTCGTCTTCGATCTACCAGCTACCCTGCAGGGGTCCACTCAAGTATAGGCTAGTGCCTTACACCGTTCAAGGCTCGGATCCCCTGGCACAGGCCATTACCGGCCTCTACAACTCTGTCATAGAGATGGATAGCCCTAAGATCATAGTTGATTTCGGGTCGTTCAACATAACCAGGAACATCACCGTCTCAGGGGGCATCATACCATTCAGCGGTGGAGAGGCCTACCTCGTAGAGACCCCGCCCTACACGGGGCTTCCGCTGGTGACAGCGTTGAACATCAGCTACAAGTCGAAGGTTGTCTCCAGTAGCGAGTACCATGAGACGATAAGGTATGAGTGGAACATAACAGCTCTATACTCCCCTCAACCCCTCCTATGGCCCGCGCCATTCCTGGTTCAGGTGGACTGCCTTGAGACTGGTAGAAAGCTTGTGATAGCCGCGCCCCCAGCAAGCACGCTTACACTCGCCGAGGGGGGATTAGAGTTCCAAGGGATAGCATCCACAATAGGCGAGGTCAACGTCACACTCCGAATGCCGTCCAACTCCACGGAGTGGCGCTTCTACATCATACCCCTCACGGGGTCTATCGATGAGGGCTTCACCGCCTCCTTTACAATGGAGCCCAGGAGCGCTATTGGCGAGGGCGCCAGCGTTACCTTGAAGCTACCCGTGGGAACATATCTAGTCATAGCCGCGCCCAGAGATCCAAGTGTTTACCCGTCGAGTTACGCTGCCATCATAGTCTTCGCATACTAGACCCGGCGGGAAGAGGGGCATCCTATTTCCTCTTCAGCCACCTCCAAGGCTTGAAGAGGGCTAGGGTTAAGGCTAGGAGGCCTGCTGAGACCGCCAGAGCTATCTCCTCGATAAGTATTAGGTGACCCCCTACACCCCCGCTCGCCGCGCCGCCTCCGGGCGTGGTTGTTGGAACGGCCACGCTAGCGATAGCTATAGCCTCGATGAAGGGGGCTCCCCCGCTTGAGCCTCCCACATATACTAGCCCCCCGCCTCTGGAGGCCGCTAGCACGAGGAGGGACTGGTTCGTCTCGTTGCTGTAGGCGAACGCCTCTAGCTCCCCTGTGCTGTTGAGGAGTAGCACAGCGAGCCTGTATGGTTTTGGGGCCAGCACACCCGCCAGGGTGAAGGCCTCCCGGGACGCGCTGAGGGCTGAGGGTATGAATGCCCCTGTACTCTTACTCCAAGCGATCGAGCCCCTCTTCACCAGCTCTACCCTACCACTGGCGTTCCCCACACCCGCCACTAGGGCCTCGCCGGAGCCGAGGTCTAGGAGTGCGAGAGGGGTGAAGGTCAGGTTGGCGAGGTAGGTCGTGTCTCCAGTGTATTGCAGGCACACCAGAATAGGGGGGTAGCCAGCGGCGCATATGCTCTGGTCTGGGCCAATAGCTACGAGGTTTAGGTAGTCACTACCCTTGCCTCCCCAATACTTGGACCAGAGAAGGCCTCCACGCGATGCTAGCCCTATGAAGTACTGATAGTCAAAGCCGAGGTGATATCTGGCTCCTGCCACTACAATATCCCCGGCCGGAGTCGGGTAGGC
Source organism: Acidilobaceae archaeon (assembly GCA_026985385.1). Lineage (GTDB taxonomy): Archaea > Thermoproteota > Thermoprotei_A > Sulfolobales > Acidilobaceae > Calypsonella. The sequence continues at coordinate 48,127 of JALSQM010000036.1, forward strand.
TGCGAGCACCCTGTAGAGCGGCTTGGTCAGGTTGAACGTGAACACCGGCGAGAAGCCCCCCTCGCCTCCCCGGTATAAGGTGAGGTAGGTCTTGTTACCCTCAGAGTTTTCGGTAACCACCAGCATGGACTTGCCGAGTAATAGCATGGAGAGGGGGGTCTCCCTGACGGCTATCCTGGAGGCCCAAAGTACCCTGCCCGTACTAGCGTTGAACGCGTAGACTAGGGGGCCCTCGGAGTCTATTAGCGCGTAGAGAATCCCTGAGGAGTATTCAAGATCCACTACATAGCCCTTCAGGCTAGGCTGCCAAACCCATTGCTTGAAGGCCACAAGCCTAGAGCTTTGAGGAGCCATGGTTGAGGTGGAGGCCCCCGTAGAGCCCAGAGCCAGGGAGGCGGCTATGACGGCCGCTAAGAGCGCGGAGGCTAAGACCAGACCCGTCAGCTTCCCGCGCACGGGCTACACCAGGTATACCCCGGGGGCTCCCAGTAGCCTATAACAATCCCGAGAGACCCCTATCACCCCGGTGCTCCCACTTGAGAAGGACATGCATGGCCTACCCTCTCATAGTGGTATCCATGATTGCCTTCTCGCTCCTGCCAACTGTCGCGGGGGCCTCTGGCAGCGGGATCCCCCAGTGGGTTACAGCCAAGATCGACCCCGGGATCCTCAGCACAGATAATGATAGCATTGAAGTGCTGGTGGTTGCCCGCCCCATACAACCGGAAGCCCTCCAAGGCCTCCCTAAGCAGGATGCGGTAAAGCTCCTAAAAACCTGGGCCGCCAGCATCCTTGAAGGCGTCACCGATGAGGTTAGGAGGCTCGGGGGCAGCGTTGTAAACGAGTTCTGGGTCATCCCAGCGCTCGTAGCAAGGATCCCTCCTAGCGCCGCATTGAAACTCGCCGCTGATCCCAGGGTGGTAGAGGTTATTCTCAACACTGAGAAATTCCACGTTGATGGTGCAATAGGGCAGTCCGCGACCCCCTCGTCGCTGAGGGACGGCGTC
>JALSQM010000037.1 GCA_026985385.1 Acidilobaceae archaeon
AGGGACCTCAAGCCCGAGGACCTAGGCTACGCAGAGCTAGTAGAGGAGCGCAAGGTAGGAGAAGACAAGATGGTATTCATAGAGGGAGCAAAGAACCCAAGAAGCGTAACAATACTGCTGAGGGGAGCCAACGACATGCTACTCGACGAGGCTGAGAGGAGCATCAAGGATGCACTCCACGCCCTGAGGAACATACTGAGGGAGCCCAAGATCGTCGGCGGCGGCGGGGCCGTCGAGGTCGAGCTGGCCGAAAAGCTTAGGGACTACGCTAGGAGTGTCGGCGGTAAGGAGCAGCTAGCCATAGAGGCGTACGCCGAGGCGCTGGAGGTCATACCCACGGTGCTAGCCGAGAGCGCCGGCATGGACGCCCTAGACACCATACTACAGCTGAGGGCGCTACACAACCAGGGCTTCAAGAACGCCGGCGTCAACGTGCTGGAGGGCAAGATAGAGAAGGACATGACCAAGATAAACGTCTACGAGCCCGTGCTCGTCAAGAAGCAGGTGATCAAGAGCGCCAGCGAGGCGGCGACATCGATACTGAAGATCGACGACATCATAGCGGCTGCCCCGCCGAAGAAGAAGGAGAAGAAGGGCAAGAAGGAGGAGGAAGAGGAGGAGACTGGCGGTAGCAAGTTCGAATTCTAATGAGGCCCCAGCCCTTAAGGGCGCCCTTTCAGCCTCTTTTACATAATCCTTAAGTCCCCCCTCCTAGATGGTATTTCTGATGGTTCCCCAAGGGTTCCAGGCTCTGTAGCTGTATTCGGCAGTGACAATTCCCTGCATCATGTCTTTCTGCTACTTGAATACGGAGTGCGTGTCTGGCATCACGTTGACATTAAGTAGATGGCAAGCATTGCTAAGGCTATGCCCACGGCTTGGCGCGCTGAGAGGCTCTCGCCTAGGAGGATCACCGCGGCCACCGCCGTGAGTGCTGGGTAGAGGGCCGTTAGGGGTATCACTATCGATGCCGGGCCCCCCGCCTTCAGTGAGAGGACTAGGAATACGTAGCCCAGCGTGCCAAGTGCGCCCGCGAGAAACGCCGTCATAGCGTTGGTTACACTCATCGATAATAGTGATCTACCGTAAATAGCTCCAACTACAGCAACCGCTACTACCACTGCCAGGTTACTGGCGAAGTACACCTTATACCACTCGCCCAGCCTAGCCTCGGCCTCCTTAAGCGCCACCCCCCAGAAGCCCCAGAGGACCAGGCACAGCAGCGAGTAGACCAACCAGCGCTCCATGGAGCCCCCAGGCCCGCCAGCCCCCCGTGGCTCCATTATATCTCGGAGCCGCCTCACGGGGGTAGAGGAGTTGAGCCACCTTTAATACCCCCACGTCCGCATAGCCATTCTAGGATATGGGGAGGGCATGGCGTCTCTGATAAGTGATGAGGAACCCGGATCCGACGCCCTCCCCGCCGGGGGCTAGTGGGTGGATACGATGACCTCCTTGGGCTCGGGGACCGGGGATCTGAGGGATCTAGCTGAGGGCGCTAACTACTTGTTCCTATCGTACCTGGTATCCTTCATTGCATTCATAGTTGAGATAGCAGCTCTAGCCGCGGCTGGCTTCACAGGCATAACAGCTGCCATACGGGGGGCTCCTCCCCCCGGTATCGCTAGGAGTGTGGTGACAGAGGTTCTAGCGGGCATCGTGGCGGCGCTGGTGTTGTCCCTAGTAGCGGTGCTGTTATCCCTTAAGGGGTTCTACCACCTACAGCTCTATGACAGCCTCAAGTATGGAATAGGCTATACGGGCGTGAAGATAGGTGTAGCGGCCGTTGTATTGATACTGCTGGGGGCCCTGGCAGCCCTCGCCTCTCACGGTGGCTCCCTCATTGGGGTATGGACGGGCGCTAGCCTACTGATAATCGGGTTCATTATAGCGCTCGTCTCACTGGTATTCATAGCCGTGGCGCTCTGGAGGCTCGGCGACGAGGAGGGCGGGGGGCTTGTGAGGCTTGGAGTAGTCCTGTGGGTTCTAGGGATAATACTAGCTATAACCAGGGTCGGGGGGCTCCTAGCGTTCATAGGCTCCCTACTGATCATGATTGGCGCTAGGGACATCCGCAACAAGGCCCTAGCAAGGCTAAGATACGCGGAGGCCCCCATGAGTCCCAGCGGGATGAGCGCGAACCGCTAGAGTGGCACGATTAATCACAGCCTTATTAATCTCTGGAAGCGTAACCCCCCTCCAGGGTGCGCCGCGGCCTTGGAAGAGGACGAGTTCTACTCAGCATACCCGAGGGTGGCCGAGGAAATAAAGATAGGGCCCCCCATGCTAACGAAGTATGAGAGGGCGAAGCTCATAGGGGCTAGGGCCCTCCAGCTATACTACGGGGCGCCCCCACTGGTGGATCCCTCCATTGTAGGCTCCCTCGACCCCGTAGTCATAGCGCGCTACGAGGTAGACAATGGGCTCCTCCCCGTCACCATCTATAGGTACCAGAAGGGCACTGGGAGGGGCCAAGCCATACCCCTCAGGCTCCTACTCGAGGTTGAGAGGAGGGTTGTCGGCGGCAGGATATACCGGTGAGGAGGGGCTGGAGCACCCCCAGGGCCTGGGGGTGTGCACCTCAATCCTCAACAGGTGGCTCGACATAATCGAGGTGAGCCAGGCGCCGCAGGGGCTTAGCGTGCTAGCCGTTGAGAGGGGCTACACGGACTGGCGCAGGCTCTACGCTGACCTCGCGGCCGCGGGGTGCACTGCCTTTGCCAGGCGCGAGGGCGGCCTCGTTAGGATGATTATAACGAGGAGGGTTGTAAAGCCGAGGACCGGCCTCGCACTCGCCCTTGGGGTAGCAGTCCTCGCCACGCTATACATAAGCGGGCTCTTCTACGTCAAGGGGGCCCCGAGCGGGGCTGGGGGACCCGCCTGGAGCCCCCTCGCCTACCTTGGAGCCCTCCTAGTCCCACTCATGATACATGAGTCGGGCCACTACGTCACCATGAGGAGGTACAAGGTGCCGAGCAGCGTTCCCATACCCCTCCCGGCCCCGCCCTACCCGTGGTTCCTCGGCACTTTTGGGAGCGTGATACTGATGAGGTGGCCCCCACCGACTGCTGAGGAACTCGCACTGATAGGGATAGCGGGCCCCCTGGCGGGCTACGTGGCGGCGATACCCATCACGGTATGGGGGTTGCACTCCTCTATTCTGATGCACCACGCCCCACCCGGCACGCAGGCGGCGCCTCTGGTGCCGCTCTCCATGATACTCCTAGACCTAGCGATGGGCCCCAGGGGCAGCGGCATGATCGTGATGAGCCCCCCCGCCTTCGCGGGGTATGTAATGTTCTTCGTGACCTTCCTAAACCTAATGCCTATAGGGCAGCTCGACGGCGGCCACGTAGTCAGGGCCGCCCTCGGCGAGAGGGGCCACTCGATTGTGAGTAAGGCCTTCATACTGGGCTTGATGGCTGCAAGCATCTTCTACCCCTACCTAGCCGGCTTCACGCTGATAGCCATACTCCTCTACTTCCTCTCTGGGGGCCGTCATCCAGGGCCAGCCTTCCCCCACGAGAGGCTCTCGCGTAAAGGCCAAGCCGCTGTCGCACTCTACGCGGCACTCCTAATACTGACCCTACCCATACCCTCCTAAGACCCGCCACCCAAAGAGCGCCCTGGGGAGCGTACTGTATGGCCTGGAGGGGGGCCGCGGCCTCTCGGCCGTGCGTGCTGCCGGCCGGCTACATCCTGGTGATAGCCGAGAAGCCCAAGGCGGGGGAGAAGATAGCTGAAGCCCTAGCCCTGGGGAGGCCCCTAAAGTGTAGGTGGCGCGGTATACCATACTGGATCCTCAGGCACGATGGTAGGACAATAGTTGTAGCCCCCAGCGCGGGCCACCTATACGGGCCCCACAGCGACTCGCGGGGCTACCCCGTATTCGACTACGAGTGGAGGCCGCTCTGGGAGTTCGAGAAGGGCTCGAGGCACCTACGCAAGTTCCACGGGCTCCTAGCAATGCTTAGTAGGAGGGCCTCGCTCTACGTGAACGCCTGCGACTACGATATCGAGGGCAGCGTGATAGGCTACATGATAATATACATGCTTGGGGACGTGAGGAGAGCGAGGCGCATGAAGTACTCCAGCCTCTCACCCGTGGAGATAAGGTCGGCCTTCAAGAACCTCGCACCCCTCGACAGGGAGATGGTCGAGGCCGGAATAGCCAGGCACGAGCTAGACTGGCTCTGGGGCATAAACCTATCCCGGGCCCTCATGGACGCCGTGCGCAGAGTCACTGGGAGGAGGGTGATCCTAAGCGCCGGCAGGGTCCAGACCCCCACCCTAGTCGAGGCCGTTAGGAGGTGGAAGGAGAGGAACCTCTACGTGCCAACCCCCCGGTTCAAGCTGTCTGTTACACTCAGGTATGGAGGCGTCGAGTTCACAGCGCACCCCAAGGGATGGGAGCCTGCCACGAGAGAGGAGGCGTCGAGGATAGCGTCGGAGATAAAGTCAATGGGATGGCTGAGGGTCGCCGATATAGAGAGGTCTGAGAAGAGGCTCAACCCCCCGCCGGCCTTCAACCTAGGGGACCTCCAAGCCGAGGCAGCCAGGCTCTACGGCTACTCCCCCATGAAGACGCAGAGCATAGCTGAGAACCTCTACCTGGAAGCCCTGATAAGCTATCCGAGGACGAACAGCCAGAAGCTCCCTCCAACTATAGACTACCACTCCATTATATCCAGGCTCTCGAGAATCAAAGCACACGGCCTCGGAGCCCTGGCCTCGAGGCTACTTAGGGAGACACGGGGAGTCCTCAGGCCCGCACAGGGTAGGAAGGATGACCCGGCGCACCCCGCAATATACCCCACGGGTGAGTTGCCCCGCAGGGAGCTCAGCCTGGACGAGTGGAGGATATACGAGCTCATAGCTAGGAGGTTCCTGGCAGCGTTCTCCTCGCCTGCCAGGGTGTCATCGACGGTGGTTGTACTCGTGGACAGTAAGGGGAGGAGGTTCGAGGCGCGTGGCCTAGAGGTCTTAAACGAAGGCTGGCTAGCGTACTACCACTACATGAGGCCCAGGGAGTCGACGCTGCCAAGGCTCAGGGTCGGCGAGAGGGTGCAAGTTGTGAAGGCCTCCTACTCGACGGAGTGGTCGAGGCCCGCGATACAGCTCTCAAAGACCAGCCTCGTTAAGTGGATGGAGAGGGTGGGCATAGGAACCGAAGCCACACGCGCTAGGATAGTCGAGATACTATTCAAGCGCGGCTACTTGGAGAGTAGGGGCGGCTCGACTGCGGCCACGGATCTCGGGGTAGCTGTGGCGGAGATAGTCGAGGCCCTCATACCCAGCATGGCGTCGCCGGAGCTGACGAGGAGGTTCGAGGAAATGCTTGAAGCCATTAGGAGCGGTGCGAGGACTAGGAGGGAGGTCGTAGAGGAGTCGAAGAAGGCTATAATGGGTGTGATAGAGGAGTTCCAGAGGAACATAGAGGAGCTAGGGGTAAAGCTGGCCTACAGCCTCGGAGCCATGAGGCCGCCCGCCAGGTGCCCCATATGCGGCCGTGAGAGCGCTCCGGGGGCCCCGAGGGGGCTCTGCAGGGTGCACCTCGAGGCGCTGGAGAGGCTCTCAAGCAAGGCGCCTCTCATCGCCTCCAAGCTGGGGGTGAGCCTTAGGGAGGCCGTGAGAGCCGTCGCTAGGAGGAGAGGCGATGCAGGCAGGTGGGTGATCGAGGTAGCAGAGGCCGCCTTAAGCGATGAAGCCATATACTCCTACCTGACGAGGAGGGCTAGCCCGCCTAGGTAGGGTATCTTCAACGTCATGCCGTGGAAGCTGACGACCACGCCTATCACCCAGGAGTACGGTATACCGCTCGCCTCGACGAGAGCTCCTGAAACGGGGTCTCTGAAGGCGACGCTCCCACAGATGAGGGGATCCCCGGGGTCGGGGATCGGGTTTGTGAGCCTATTATCGCCCCAGACAACATAGCACCAGCGACCAGCGTACCTATACACGTAGGCTACCCTGTGTATCACGTAGGTGCTACCCCACCGGTAGACGACTATATCACCCACAGCTATATCCGCCGGATCCTTCTTCTCGAGGAGCACGATGTCGCCTGTATGCAGTAGGGGCTCCATGCTATGCCCCCTAACAACTGCTAGGTGCTCGAAGGAGCCCTGTCCACCATTACCAGCTACCGCGAGTTGCTGGGACAAACTGAACGATAACAGCAACACTACTATAACTACGAGCCTCCTAAGCGCGGGCCCCACCCTCCCGCACCTCAAGAGGCCCCATTGCGTGCTAAGAACCTTTTAACGCCCTCCTCGAGGGGGCGCGCATTAACCCCCTCCAAGGTTCATCGTAGAAGTACATCACTTGCACCCGCTTATATCTGAAGGCGGGGCCCCACCCTCCTCGGGGTGCCATGCAGCATGGGGGGTGGCGAGTTCGAGGAGTATAGGAGGGTTATAACGAGGATCGCTGGGGAGGCCGCGGGGCTCCTCAGGGATCTCGCCTGCGAGGAGAAGTATGTCGAGGTGGTTTCAGGAGAGACTATGAGGGCCGACATCGAGTCCGAGAGCTACATAATCGATGCACTCAAGGCCGAGGGCTTGGGGGGGAGGGTTGTAACCGAGGAGAGGGGCGTCGTCGAGCTGGGTAGGGCGGGGCCCACATTTATCGTCGACCCCCTCGATGGCAGCACTAACTACAAGGCCTGCATACCCTGGTCTAGCGTGTCGATAGCCGTGGTCCCCGAGGGGTCTAGGAGGCTGAGAGACGTAGCGGCGGGCGTCGTGGCGCCTGTCTTCTATGGGCCATACATAAGCTTCACGAGAGGCGGGGGCTGCTATGAGGGCGCCTCCAGGGTTAGGCCCCGCGAGCGGCCCCTAGAGGTTGTATACGTATACGTCGAGCACCCTGAAGCAGCTGAGGGCCTCGCCAGGCTCACGAGGGGCCTCGGGGGCCTCAAGGTTAGGAGCCTGGGGAGCGCGGCGCTGGAGATGGCGTATACCGCTCTTGGGAGGGGGCTCCTCTTCCTCGACCTGAGGAGCCGCCTCAGGAACGTTGACATAGCCGCAGCACTAGGTATAACCATCGAGTGTGGGGGCGAGGCGGTCAACTACAATGGTGACCCGCTCGACTCCGGGGTTGATAGTGTGAAGCGGGTGGGCACCGTAATATCCTCCCTGAGACCCGGGATACTCAAGGAGGCCCTCAGCATATTGAGGGGGTGAGAGGAGTGGGCGAGGATCCCCGGGGGAGAGAACTAGTTAGGGCCCACTTAATCGTTAGGGGGATCGTTCAGGGGGTATTCTTCCGGGCCAACATGAAGAGGGTGGCGGAGCAGCATAACGTTAAGGGGTGGGTGCGCAACCTGCCAGACGGCTATAGCGTCGAGGCAGTACTAGAGGGGCGCAGGGAAGACGTGGAGAGGGTCATCTGCTGGAGCCTCAGGGGGCCCCCGCACGCTAGAGTCGAGGAGGCCAGGGTAGAGTTCCAAGAGTACAGGGGGGAGTTCAACGACTTCCGCATACGCTACTAAAACGTAAGAGACCTAGGGGCGAGGCCGGCGTCGGCAGCGCCGGCCCGGGCACATTGCCGCCCCAGGGGGCGGCTAGCGCCGAGATCTCTCCTCATACACCGGCCGCCTGAGCAAGCGCGTGGAACCGCCCCCTTATGAGGGCTCCCCAGCCCGTGGGGCGCCGGCTGATCCGGCGAGGGGGGTCGATGGGTGGGCGGCGTTGGTAACCGTTTTATAGGCCCGGCTGTGGTGCGGTGGTAGGTGCTCGACGTGAGCGAGGGTGGGGCCCCGGGCATCACTGCTTTCGTGTTAATGATTGTCGAGCTGGGACAGGAGTATGAGATAGCTAGGAAGGCTAAGGAGCTTTACCCGAGCGAGGTGAGGGAGGTCCACGTGACTTATGGGGAGTACGACATTGTTATTAAAGTTGAGGTTAAGAGCCTTAGGGATCTGGATAGAGTAGTCACGGGGCTGAGGGGGATACCAGGCGTTAAGACGACTACTACCCTGATATCCTCCGGCGCCTAGATGGGCAATGGGAACCTCAGAAGGGCTGCAACGCCCCCCAGAGGCTTGAGTTTATCACCTATCGGGCTGTCGGCTGGCACTATCACTATCTCCCCCCGAGTCCTCTCCGTGTTCTCTAGAGCCTCGTCAACCGCCTCCCTAACCTCGTCATCTATGGTGTAGAGTAGCTCGTCAACCACAATTAAGGCCTCTACTGCCCCCAGCCTCGACGCCGCAAGGACCTTCTCAGCGCCAAAGACGACGCGGTCGGGGCTCCTAGCAGCGGCCCTCATTATCTCCTCCAAGACCTCCTCACCCCTTATGATGCTGTACTCCTTTAGAGCCTCTCTGACGACGGGTCTCCTCACTATCTCGCCTATACCAGCCCTACCACCCATCGAGACCGTGTCAACGTAGACGCTTAGGCTGCCAGCTAGCTCCTTAACCTTGGCTGCGACATCCTCCTTCAAGGGCCCGGGCCCCGCTATTACCGCGACCCTAGCCCCCTCCCGGGAGGCCGTCTCTACGACTAGCCTTGCAATCTTCTCGATGTACCCCCTAACCGCCTGGTCGCGTGTGGGATCGTCCTTCCCGGGTATGTTGGAATACCCCTCAGCTACTAGGCGATACCCGTGGACGGCTAGGAGTGCTATAGCGTACTCCTCGTAGTCTACAGCCGCTAGGACAGCCCTACCCCTGGGGCCGCTTGACTCCAGCCTCCTCAGGGAGGAGCCGCTCCAACCGCCCCTCCTCTCTATAACCACGACCTGGCCCGGCTCAATGGTCATTGCATGGTGCTTCCCCCGTAGCCCGTACTCCTCAGGCCCCTCTACTATGACGCCGTAGAGGCGTAGCCTACCAGTGAAGGGCTGAAACTCTGCGGCCTTTAGCTCGAGCGTAACTATCACGGGTTTCCTCCTCTTCTCCTCGCTACCCTTAACAGCTACATCCCTAAGCGTTCTACCGGTCACCAAGTCGCCGGGCCTTAGAGTGTTTCTCAGAACCCAGAGATCCTCCTCGCTCTCGGGTCTGACCTCTATCCTCCACCCCCTCCTATCGAGGATCCTGACCCTCAAAACGCGCCCAGCCCCTGGGGATGGGTGTGTTTACCCGGAGAGCTTAAACCGGAGCATTCCAAGCGACCGGCGTCTCGTCATCTAATCCTTCACCAGGTATACGAGCTCTCCCAGGGCCTCAGCCTCCTCGGGGGGTTTGGTGTAGGTTCCGACCGGGGTCTTGTGTAGATCCTCTAACTCGCTCGCCACGCCGTTGAGCTCTTCTGGGACGAGGAGCCTCGCTGACGGTATGGGGTCTCTGAGGCGTATGCCGATCCTCTTCTTGTAGGCCCATACCTCACTGTTGACCTTAGCTATAAGCCTGGCTACACGGGCCAGCTCTCCCCTCTCAGAGGCGTCGGCTATGAAGGGCTCCGGCCACCTCTTCTTATGGACCGTACCCCCGTAGAGCCTCCTGTGTATCATGTCCGTCACAAAGGGCATTATGGGTGAGAGCGCTATTGTAATCCTCTCCAGGATCTCGTGTAGAGTGTACCAGGCCCCCCTCTGCTCTTGGGCGTCATATCTGCCGGATCTATTGTAGGCCCTCTCCTTAACCATCTCGACGTAGTGGCTGGCGAAGTAGTCCCATGAGTACTCGTAGAGCGAGAGGGCGGGCTCGTAGACGTCTAGGCTCGAGTAGGCCCTATCAACCCTCTCGAGGTACTCGTCCAGCAGCGCTAGGAAGGCCTTGTCGAGCGGCCTCAACTTATAGCCGTCGCGGGGCTTCTCAAACCCGCTGACGAATCGGGCCAGGTTCCAGAGCTTTGTGACGAAGACCCTCCCCGTCCTCAGCTTCCCGTAGTCGACCCTGTAGTCGTAGCCCAGCTTCGAGGCTGATGCCGCCCAGAACCTGAAGGCGTCCGCACCATACTCCTCAATCAGGGGCTCGGGGTCTATCACGTTGCCGAGGCTCTTATGCATAGGCCTACCCTTCGGGTCCAGGCCCATACCGGTTATCCTAACCCAGCGGAATGCGGGCCTCCCAGTGAGCTGGTAGACCCTGAGTATCGAGTAGTAGAGCCACGTCCTAATAATGTCCTGGCCCTGGGGGCGTAGCACCCTCTCCTTGGCCTTCTCGTAGAAGCGGGGGTTCCTCCTCCAGCCGGTCACGTAGAGGGGGCTTATGCTCGAGTCAAACCAGGTGTCGAAGACCCTCTTCTCGCCCACGAGGTACTCGCGTGGGGCCCCGCATACCGGGCACCTATCCCAGGGGGGCTCCTCCTCCCATGGCCTGTAGTAGCGGCCGGGCTCGGGTACTAGGAGGGCCCCGCACTTGGTGCACCTCCACAGGGGTATCTCGGTCCCGTAGAAGCGGTCCCTGCTTATCGGCCAGTCCATCTTGAGCGAGTCTATCCAGTCGTATAGCTTCTTCTTATGCATCTCGGGCCTGAACTCCATCTTATCAGCCACCCTCTTCACGTCATCCCGGAAGTCGAGCTGCTTCAGGAAGAGCTCCCTCCTGTGTATGATCTGGAGTGGCGTCTTGCAGCGCCAGCACACTGGTACGCTGTGCCTTATCCTCTCCTTCTTGACTAGTAGGCCCTTCTCCTCTAGTATCTCCGCTATCCTCCTCCTAGCCTCTTCAACCTTGAGGCCCGCTATCGGGCCTGCCTCGGGCAGCATCCGACCGTCCTCCCCTATAATGACCCTGGGCTCGAGGCCGAGCTCCCTGAAGAGCCTCACGTCGTCCTCGTCTCCGTAGCTGCATATCATCATTAGGCCCGTGCCGAAGGATGGGTCAACGCTCGGGTGCTCCACTATTACGACCTCGTGGCCGTAGAGGGGCGCTATAGCCTTCCTCCCCGCGAGGCCCTTATACCGCTCGTCCTCGGGATTGTAGGCGAGGGCCGCGCACGCCGCTAGTAGCTCTGGCCTCGTGGTGGCGACTACGAGGGGCTCACCCGTGTCCTTAAGCGTGTACTTCACATAGTAGATGTAGCCCTCCTCCTCCCTATACTCGATCTCCGCCTCAGCTAGTGTTGTCCTACAGCGGGGGCACCAGCGCACGGGCCTCTCCGCCTCGTAGATGAGGCCCCTCCTGAATAGCTCTATGAAGGTGGCCTGGGTCAGCTTCCTATACTCTGGGCTGTCGGTTCCATTCCTCCAGTAGTCGAAGCTGCAGCCCATCCTCCTCCAGACCCTAACAATCTCCGCCTCCGCCTTGTCTAGGAATTCCCTGCAGAGCCCCAGGAACCTCCTCCTACCCTCGGGGGTGCTCGCCATCTCGTGCGCCACTACTCCGTAGGTCTTCTCGACCTGGACCTCGACTGGTAACCCGTTCCTATCAGCGTAGAAGGGGACTACGACGTTATAGCCCTTCAGCCTGAAGTAGCGGGCCAGCATGTCGATCTGAGCGTAGTGGGCCGCCCCACCGGCGTGCCACTTACCACTAGCGTAGGGTGGTGGGGTGTCTATCACTATGACCTCGCGGGGGTCATCGGGGTCCATAACGCTCCTGTGGAGACCCTCCCTCTCCCACTGCTCGTAGAGCTCCATCTCCCACCTGATATCCCAGGTCTTCTCCTTTATCCTAGTACTCAAGAGCCCCGAGCACCCGAGGAAGCCCGGCTCAAGCCACCATTTAAGCCTACAGGCAAGGCAGTAGTCGAGGTGCCACCCGTGGAGCCCGAGGAGGCCGGTGAGGAGCACGCGGAGGGGGGAGCCAAGGGCTTCTGCTGGCTACCAGGAGACCTCTGGGGCGCCAGCCTGGGCTTCGCACTGATCCTCCTCCTTGCAGGGTTCTCAATAGCGTTCTCGGGCTCGTGGCGGGCAACCTCAGCGATGGTCGTAGGGGCTATTATAGGCCTTGCAGTACTCTGGGACAAGCCCACGGCCAGGTTCCCCCTCACCCTACTACTCGTAGGCCTAGACGGCGGAGCACTGGCTAGGTCCGGCGGTATACGAGTCCTCATACCGCCCATCTACGTGGCAGGCGACAGCCTAGGTAAGGCGTTAGCCGTCGACCCAGCGGCAATCGCAGTAATAATAGACGCGATTGCCAGAGCTATATCCTGCAGAAAGGCAACACCGCTAAGAGATAAAAACCCTCCACAGGAGACCCCCTCTAATGGTGCCGCGGTAGTATAGCCCGGCCCAGTATGCGGGCCTCTCGAGCCCGTGACCCGGGTTCAAATCCCGGCCGCGGCACCACACCTGCGCGGGCTCCAGGATCACGGGATACAACGCAGCCCCAATTAAGCCCCCCGAGGATAACACTTACCCGCCGGTGCGGGGGTGCCCGAGCCTGGCCAAAGGGGTCGGGCTCAGGACCCGATGGCGTAGGCCTGCGTGGGTTCAAATCCCACCCCCCGCACCACGCCTTCTAGGGTTCTAGGCCTGAGCAAGCCTCAACGCCTCGGCAGGGCCTCGACTCGCCTGGGAGTGTGTAGCGAAGGTTGTAGCAAAGCAACGCGTCAAGCGAGGCGGGGAGGCAGCTTTTTAGGCGCAATAAGTGGGGGGCTAGCGTGGCTTTTGGGGGCTTTCGTGGATGGGGGTGCTTGAGGCTCTAGCGAAGATCGCCGACTGGATACCTGGGGTTCCAAAGCCTGCCCAGAAGCCTAGCCTCTACAGGAGGCTGGCGTGGACAGGTATAATACTAGTGTTATACCTAGTCATGGCTAACATCCCGCTCTACGGCACGCAGGTGAGGGCCCCGACCCGGGTCTCTCTCCAGCAGATAATCTTCGCCAGCAGTCAGGGTACCCTCATGGAGCTGGGTATAAGCCCGATAGTCACGGCGGGCCTCATCCTCCAGGTACTCGTTGGGGCCAAGCTGATAGACCTCGACCTGAGCGACCCCGATGATAGGAGGCTCTTCACGGCGGCCGAGAAGGGCTTGGCCGTGCTCTTCGGCATATTCGAGGCGACGATGTATGTGCTAGGCTGCAAGTACTGGCCCCTACCCCCCGGTGCTAGCCCCCTCCACGCATGCCCTGTGGGCTGGGACATAAGGGTGCTGGTGATACTCCAGCTGAGCCTTGCAGCAATACTAGTGATAATCTACGATGAAATGCTCCAGAAGGGCTGGGGCATAGGCAGCGCCATAAGCCTCTTCATACTCGCAGGCGTTGCACAGCAGATAATGTGGAGTATGTTCGGCTACATACCCGGAGCGGTGGCCTATGGCTTCATACCAGCCCTAATCAAGGAGCCCAGCACCCTACTAATAGCTAGGCCCAACGGCTTCCCGGACCTCACAGGGCTATTCGCCACTCTAGCCATCATAGTGCTACTAGTCTACCTCCAAGCTATGAGGGTGGAGATACCCGTGACGAGCCCGAGGATGAGGGGCATAAGGACCAGGATACCGCTACAGTTCATGTACGTCACAAACATACCGATACTCCTGGTAGCCATCCTAATAGGGGACCTACAGCTCTTCGAGGGCATGCTGGCAAACCTCGCAGGCCCCCAGAGCAAGCTCTTCCACTACTACCAGCTAGCAGTCTACTACATGTCGCCCCCGAGGGGGATAGTAATAGCGGTCCAGGACCCCCTCAGAACGGCTACATTCGCCGTGTCATGGACCATACTCTCAGTGCTCTTCGGCTACATGTGGGTTGAGCTGGCAGGCCTAAACCCGAGGGATCAGGCCGACCAGATGATTAAGAGTGGCTTGGAGATACCCGGCCTCCGTAGGAACCCCAAGATACTCGAGAGCATCCTAGCCAGGTACATCTACCCGCTGACGATGCTCTCAAGCCTGATAGTAGCCTTCATAGCTATAGTAGCCGACATCTTCGGAGCCTACGGCACTGGGACAGGCATACTACTGGCGGTAGGTATAATCCAGCAGTACTACACGATGATAACCTACGAGAGGGCACTCGAAACGTACCCGCTGCTGAGGAGGATCCTTGGCGAGAGCGTGTAGTACCCGCCGCTGAAACCCTATACCTTGCCGTGGCATTAAACATTAAACCCTAGGGGTCCCCCCTAACCCGGTGAAGCCCTTGGAGCGCGAGATGAGGCACCCCTTCAAGGTAGTCATAGTAACTGGCGTGCCCGGCGTCGGTAAAACAACGGTCCTCAATCACCTAGAGAAACTCGCTGGCGAGCGGGGCCTGAAAGTTAGGATAGTGAACTTCGGCACATACATGCTCGAGACCGCGCTCCGCGAGGGCCTAGTGAGCCATAGGGATGAGATGAGGAAGCTCCCCCTGAGAAAGCAGCTCGAGCTCCAGGCCCTAGCCGCTAGGAGGATCATTGAAGACGCCGCCGGCAGCCTTGGAGAAGACGGCTTCCTACTCATAGATACGCACGCCCTAGTTAAGACGGTCGCCGGCTACTGGCCTGGCCTGCCTAAACACGTGCTAGACGAGTTGAAGCCCGACATGATAGCGGTCATCGAGGCTAGCCCAGAGGAGATAGCGGCGAGGCAGGCCCGCGATAAGAGTAGGGTTAGGAGCGACATAGGTGGTGCCGAGGGGGCTGCTAGGCTCATGGAGTACGCCCGCGCAGCCGCCTTCGCCAGCGCAGTCCACTACGCTTCAACCGTGGCTGTAGTTGAGAACCGCGAGGGCAAGGCTGAGGAGGCTGCCAGGAACCTGCTCGAGCTCATCACGAGGCTCTGAGGGGGTGCCGGTGTGGACCTCTACCCCCTCCTAGTATTTGTAGCCCCGATACCCTCACTCGCAGTCGCCGCCGTAGCTTACAGATCCATATACCCCCGTGAGAGGCTGGAGGAGGCCATAGCTATCGTAAAGGAGTACCAGGAACTGAGGGCGATGG
>JALSQM010000038.1 GCA_026985385.1 Acidilobaceae archaeon
ACCCTGGCGTCACCCGCGAAGAGCCTCCTAACAGCGTCCCTCGTAGTGGTTACAACGGCCACCCTATCCTGCAACACGAGGCGGGACGCCGCTAGGATGGAGGCGATGGAGCGCAGCCTCCCCGGGGCCTTGAGCGGCTTCGAGAGCCTCGAGAGCGCCATCTTGACAGCCGCGATGCTGGGCCTGATGCCCGTTATCTCCTCGATGCGGGACGCTATAAGCCTCGAGAGCGCCGCCAGGTTAGCCACGCCCTCCGAGAGGCAGTACCAGAGGCAGGGATCCCTCTCGACTATCCTCCTAACGAGTGCGGCCGTGCTCTCCCTCGAACTCAAGAGGCCTACCCTGCGCTCCACCACGAGGTGAAGGCCTAAAATATCGCCCTACAACCCCCCAGGGCCTTGAGGTGGTGGTGCAAGAGCGTGGGGGGCCCGGGGAGGCTCCAGCTAGTGCTAGGCTCCCTGCTGGCCGCGGCGGGTGTTGCATTCATGGCGCTCGGGGTCTACCTGGCCCTCTCCGGGCGTGTATACGCCAGCCTGCTGGCCGCGGCGTCCGGAGCCACGGTCCTCCTAGTGGGGGCTGACCTCATAAAGGAGTAGAGCCCCCCAGGGCCCAGAGGAGGAGGGCTGCCGCCGCGTAGGCGGCGGCCAGGGATACGTCTAGGTTATCGGTTCTAGCATAAGCTAGGAGTGAGGCTGCTACAACGCCTAGACCCGTTGGGAGGGCAACTACGAGCCTCTGAGCCGCCACGAGGTAGGCTAGGGGGATCCAGAGGGGCGCCGCCCTATGCCTCCTCAGCAGCCCCGCCAGCCCCCTCCACCCCAGCAGGCGTGGGAGGGTCCTCGACGGCCTGGCTAGGGCGTAGGAGAGGAGGGCCCCGTAGACGCCCGCTGTGAGGGAGAAGCCGACGCGGGCGCCTGGCTCGGAGAGGGCTTCAACGGTGTAGGCCGGTAGATCGGAGGCCCTCGGGATCCCGAGGTAGAGGGCGTAGGAGTAGAGGGCCGTGAGCACAGCTAGGCTTATGGAGGCGGTGAGGGGGCGCCAGGAAACCCTCAGGGGGGCCTCGATGGCCGCGGGGATCATGAGGGCGGCGCCCACCGCCGCTAGGGCGGGTATGGAGTGGAGCCCCGCGAAAACGCAGGCCATGACCACGGCGAAGGATGCGGCGGAGCCCTCAACGGGCCTCCCCCTAAGGGCTAGGGGGGCCCCAACAGCGAGGGGCGCTAGGGCCAGCGGTGTGGCCCCGCAGGAGGCGGCGAGTAGGGCTATGGAAGCCAGGCCGGCGGCGCTAGTGTATGATAGGCGCACGCCGCGCCACCTCCGATAGCCCCTCGGCCACCGCCTCGAGGAGCGCCGGCGGGGATCCAGCTATGTAGGCTGGGATCCCGCTTGCCCTTAGCTTCGCCACCCCGGGCGAGTCGATGCGCCTGTAAGCCTCTGCGAGCGCCTCCGCCAGCCGGGAGCCGTGGGGCATTACCGCGACGGCGACGGCCCTCCACCTCGTTGGGGCGGCTGCGAGCGCCTCCGCCGCGTCGAGGGAGGCCCCGGGCCCTAGGAGGTAGAGCGTGTAGAAGCTCCTTGGGGCCTCGGACTCGAACCTCTCAACGGCCCTGGCGAGCCTCTTCCTCGGAACGGCGTGGCGGGGGCTAACCGAGGAGAGCTGCTCGGCCAGCCACTCCAGGACCTCGGGGGCCCTCGTGGGGGGCATCCTCAGGGTTGACTCGCCCAGGTAGGCGGTGTAGCAGGCCCAGCCCCCCGTGGAGGCCGAGGCCTCGAGGATCCCCAGGGCCGACCTCATTATCCAGGCGGCGGAGGACCCCCAGGGCCCCCCCGCCCATGATTCGAGTGAGAGGTCGAGGAAGACGCATACATCAAGCGCCCTCTCCTCCACGTTCTCCCTCACAAGGGGCCTGCCAGCCCTCCCACTCGGGAGCCACGCTATGAGCCTCGGGTCGTCCCCGGGCTGGTAGTCCCGCAGGCTATAGAACTCGAGGCCCCACCCCCTCCTCCTAGAGGCCACCGCCTCCGCGAGGCCGAGCCTCCTAGCGGGTCCCTGGGCCGTGCTTAGCGGCCTCGGGTACGCTTGTATAGTCGTTGTGGCCCAGAGCCTCGTCCTAGACTTGTAGAGGCCTAGGGGGTCGCCGGCCTCGACGTCCACGTACTCGATCCTGTGGAGCCCCGGCGGGGGCCTCACGGTGTAGGATGCCTCCACGCCCCCGAAGCCCTCGAGGCTCCCCCGGTAGACGGCTGGGCCCCCCTCGGGCTTAAGCGTCTCGGGCAGCCCCTCCCTAAGCGTTATGCTGTGGATAACCCTCTGGGTGGCGTTTCGAAGCCTCAGCGTTACGTGCACAGCATCCCCCTCCACCACCCTAACGTGCTCGGGGAACCTGGAGGCCTCGAAGCCCCCCATGGCCTCTGAGACCCCCTCCGCCACCCCCGCCATGTAGGCTAGGATCACCAGGAGCGCCGAGGCCGCCACGGCCAATGCGGGGGATCCCCTGTGCACGGCTAGGAGCATCAGGCCGAGCGCTGTGAATGCCAGCCCGAGGGCCTTCGGTGCGGCCTCCAAGACCTCCACACCCTACGGGGGCTCCACCCTCTCCAGGACCTCGTCCACTACCCTCTCCGGCGTGAGGCCTGAGAGCCTGGCCTCGGGCTTCAGTATCACCCTGTGGTCGAGGGCCGCGTGTGCAACCTTCTTAACGTCGTCGGGGACCACGTAGTCCCTGCCCTCTATCAGCGCGGCGGCACTCGCCAGCCTCGCGAGGGCTATGGCGCCCCTCGGCGAGGCGCCTAGGGCGACGCTTGGGTGCCTCCTGGTCTCCTCGACTATGAGTGCTATGTAGTACTTGATGTTCCTGTCGATGTGGACCCCCCTAACGGCGGCCCTCGCCCTCGCCACCTCGTCCCTCGTCGCCACCGGGTTGACGGGCATCTCCTCGGCGACCCAGGACCTATCGATTATCTCCACGGTCTCCTCTATCGTTGGGTAGTCCACCCTTATCTTCGATAGGAACCTGTCAACCTGGGCCTCGCTGAGGGGGTAGACGCCCTCGTACTCGACCGGGTTCATCGTGGCTATCACAGTGAATAGCTCTGGTAGCTTGTGGGTCACGCCCAGTATGGTCACCTCCCTCTCCTGCATTGCCTGGAGTAGGGCAGCCTGGGTCTTGGGGGGCGCCCTATTTATCTCGTCGACCAGGAGTATCTCGGTGAACACGGGGCCCTTGACGAACTCGAACCTCCCATCCCTCAGGACGTAGGTTCCAGTCACATCGCTTGGCAGGAGGTCGGGCACGAACTGTATCCTCTTAAACTCGAGCCCCAGAGCCCGGGCCAGGGCCTTAGCCATGGTGGTCTTCGCGACGCCCGGCACACCCTCTAGGAGGGCGTGGCCCCCGGCCAGTATTGTGGCTAGGACTAGCTCGATAACCCTCCTCTGCCCGACTATTACGCGGGACACCTCCTCTATAACCCTGGAGAGGAGCTCGCCGAAGAGGGAGGCGCTAGCCACGCTCAACCACCCTCCTAAGAAGTAGGGCCGCCTCCTCCGGGGTCATCGATGATACGAGGCGCTCATCGGCTGTGTAGCCCAGCATATCCAAGGCCCTGGAGACGGCGGCTGCGTCGGCCCTCGTCAGCCTCCCCCGCTCGACCCGGAGGAGGCCCCTGCTGGGGCCCACTAGGATGGCCGCTAGGGCTAGGGTCAAGCCTGTCAGGGTCGCCGCCCCAACGAGTGGGTGGGCCGCCGTGAAGCCCGTTAACCCCCGGCGGAGGCTGTGGAAGGACTCAGCTATTAAGCCGACG
>JALSQM010000039.1 GCA_026985385.1 Acidilobaceae archaeon
ACCTGCGAGAGGTACCTAGACAACTTCAAGATGCTGGAGGGCCTGGTCCTGGCGGCCTACGCCACGGAGAGGCTAGTCTGATCCGAACCTACACCCCCGGTATGGGGGCGCCGACGGCCCTGGCGACCTCGGGGGTTATGAAGGACTCTATGAAGGCCGCGGGCGCTAGGAGGAGTAGGGCCGTTAGTAGGAGCTTGAAGCCCCTGGAGGCCCCCTGGAACCCCTTCTCCCTGACGTCGTGTAGCGTGAGCACCCCGGCCGCCGAGGCTAGGAGTAGGGCCGGTATCTCTATGACCCCGTGTGGGAGTATGGCCGCTAGGAACTGGAGGACCGTGAAGCCCCTCTCCCCCACGGCGTAGCGGGCGACCACGCCGAGTATGTAGCCGTTGAACAGGACGCCCAGCACCCCTATGTAGATTATCGAGAGGGCGTAGATGATCAGGGCCGCTAGGGCGTTGTGGGCGTATATGAAGGCCGCGAGCTCCACCCTACTCAGACGCCATATATCCGGGGCCCCCGAGGCTAGGAGCTTGATAAGGCCCTCCCAGGGCACCGCCAGGCCCGCGGCCACCCCCACGCTGTAGGCGAGCGCCACCCCAGCGTAGACCCTTGATAGCCTCAAGACCCTACGCCTTCCCCGCCCTAGTACCTGGAGCTTCACGGCTTAACTCCTTTAGCCCCCGGGGCTCCCCGGCGGCGCCCCCCTCAGGGTGGGTCTGGAGCACGGGCCTGTCCCAGGGGGCTAGGAGGACCCATGCAGCCCCTGCGAGGCCCGAGGCTATGTTGCTTATAGACATGCCTATCCACACCCCCGTAGAGCCCATGCCTAGGCGGTAGGCGAGCAGGTATGTTAGTGGGATCCTTAGGAGCCACAGCCTCGCCACGCCTAGGAGCGAGGGCGCCAGGGTGTGGCCGCTGCCCCGGGCTACGCCCATGGCCGTGAAGAGGAGGCCCAGGAAGGGTATGCTGGGGGCGAACAGTTCTATCATGCGCTCCGACTCCCTCAGAACAGCGGGGTCGCCCGTGAAGAGCCCTGCGAGGCTTGACCTGAAGGCCACTATGAGGGCTGTGCCTGCGGTCAGCGATGCGAAGACCAGGCCTAGGGCCTTGGCGGCCGCCTCCCTGGCCCTCGACCTTAGGCCGGCGCCGAGGCTCTGGCCCACGAGGGTGGCGGTAGCCACCGAGAAGCCCATGTCAACCGCTTGTATGAGGTCTATAACGGCGATGCTCACGTTATAGGCAGCCATCACTATAGCCCCCAGGCCCGCCACGAGGCCGCTCATCACTACGAAGCCGGTGCTCACCAGGATCTGCTGGGCGGCCACGGGGCCCCCTATGGAGAGAGTCTTCGAGACGATCCACCCGTTAGGCGCTAGGGGCTTGACGGCGACGCCTAGGTCGCCGCGTAGCATGAGTAGGGCCGCGTAGCCCCCAGCTATTATCCTCGAGACGCCCGTGGCTAGTGCGGCGCCTACCACGCCCATGCGTGGAACCCCTAGGAGGCCGAAGATCAGGATGGGGTCTAGGACTAGGTTTATAACGCTGGATAGAGCGTTGACTATGAATGGCTTCCTCGTGTCGCCGAGGGCGCTGGATACCGATGAGAAGAGGAACATCGTGTATGCGAGTGGGAAGGAGACGGACTCGACGAGCACGTAATCCAGGCTCAGACCCCTCACGCTGCCCGGTATGCCGAGGAGGGAGAACACTAGGGGCGCCACCGCCACCATGGAGGCCGAGGCAGCCACGGCTACTATCAGGGAGAGG
The DNA here is from genome assembly GCA_026985385.1 of Acidilobaceae archaeon. Lineage (GTDB taxonomy): Archaea > Thermoproteota > Thermoprotei_A > Sulfolobales > Acidilobaceae > Calypsonella. Next base: position 1,768 of record JALSQM010000039.1, read on the forward strand.
CCCCACAGCATGCCTGCGACACGCGAGGCCTCAAGGTACCTCCTAGCCCCCACGAGCTGTGAGACGAGTGCCTGGGCAACCGTGCCTAAGGCGAAGACTAGGCTCATGAACAGCCAGAGGAGGGGCCAGGCGGCCGTGGGCGCGGCTAGCTGGTACCTCCCCAGGTGGCCCAGGAAGACGGTGTCAACAGCCTCCTGCACGGTGCCCAGGGCCCTCGACGCCATTATGGGTGCTGCTAGCCAGAAGAGGGCCCTCGAGACGCTGCCCCCCAGCACTCGACCGCGCAGCTCTTCAGCCCTCGCACCCACAGCCGCCATCCTGGGCCCGCCTGCCCCCCGGGGCTTGGGGCTACGGGCTATATATTGGGGCTATAGATATATCTATAGGTGATACTATGGTGGCTTCCGGTGGATCCAGAGTAGAGCTGCGCGTACCCTCAAGGCCTAGGATTGTGAGGGACTGGAAGGCGATAGTGGGCCCCGTTAGGCCCCTGGGTGGGGGGCTCCACATGGCACTCCACTACGTATACCCCGGCCCCTCCAGTTGGAGGGTTGAGCCGCACCTGGTAATAGATAGTAGTGGGACCCTGGAGCTGAGGGGGGTCTACGTCCTCGAGGGCCCGGTGGCCCTCGCCGCCCACCGGGGCCTAGACGAGGCCATGAGGAGGGGCGTCTCCCAGGGGCTATTCCGCTCCTACCACCTGGCGCCCTGGGGGGCCCCGGTGCTCTACCTTGAGAGGATCTCGAAGCCCGACGAGGAGGCCACCCGGCTCCTCGACGGCCTCGGGGCATGGAGGGCCCTCAAGTGGCTTGAGGAGCTCCAAGTCGAGGTTCGCTTCGAGTGAGCAGCGCGTGTACCGGTAGCCGCATTTAATCCCCCGTCAACCCGCACCCCCAGGGTGCCCGTGCATGCCCTTGGACATACCACTTAGAAGGGTGGATAGATACGTCTGGATGATACCCGCTGGGAGCCAGCCCTGCATGAAGGTTCCAGCCATAATATACGCTGACGACTTCCTCATACAGAAGATGAGGGAGGACCTCACCCTCAAGCAGGCGATGAACGTGGCCTGCCTGAAGGGGATCCAGAAGTACAGCATCGTAATGCCCGACGGCCACCAGGGCTACGGGTTCCCCATAGGCGGCGTCGCCGCTATGTCCATAGAGGAGGACGGCGTTATAAGCCCTGGAGGAGTGGGCTACGACATCAACTGCCTCTCACCCGACACTAGGATATTGACGGAGCACGGGTACACCGTTAAGATTAAGGATCTGGCAAGCATAGCGGCCAAGCAGGCCATTGTGGCTAGGGGCGAGGGGGGCGCGGAGCCCACTAGGATCATGTTCGTGGCTGTGAGGAGACTCGAGCCCGGCGAGAGGGCTGTGAGGCTTGTGACGGAGTCTGGCTGGGTAATTGAGGGTAGTAGGGATCACCCGGTTCTCACCAGGGATGGATTCAAGCGCCTCGACCAGATTAAACCCGGCGATGAAGTAGTCGTCTACCCATTTGAGGGTGTGGAGTACGAGGAGTCGGATGCTATTATAATAGATGAGGGCGACCTACAGGGCATCCCACGCGAGGCTCTAGAGCACCTCAAGAAGCTGGGCCTTGTACCGCTACGCTACAACGACCCCCGGGCAGGAGTGCTGGCCAGGCTCCTCGGCTTCGCCCTCGGCGACGGCCACCTAGGCACGATGGGTGACAGGCTCGTGCTAAGCTTCTATGGGAGGCCCGAGGTACTCGAGAACGTGAAGAGGGATCTCGAGAGGCTCGGCGTGGCCGCTAGCCTCTACGTCAGGAGGAAGAGGTACAACGTTAGAACCACCAGTGGCGAATACACGGGTGAGAGCGAGGCCGCCGAGCTGAGGGTTGCCTCTAGGGCCTTCGCCTATCTAATGAGAGCCCTGGGCATGCCCTCTGGGAGGAAGGCGGAGACCCCATACAGGGTTCCCGAGTGGATTAGGAGGGCTCCGCTCTGGATTAAGAGGAACTTCCTAGCGGGCCTCTTCGGGGCGGACGGCAGCGTACCAGCATTCA
>JALSQM010000040.1 GCA_026985385.1 Acidilobaceae archaeon
ATATGGGAGATGCATACTAATAATAGATGAAGCGTCTTTTCATGGTGACTGGGCATTGGCGCTTAAGAACCTAGTCGACGAAGGTGTTATTCGATATCCTGGCGTACTCGTCTTAGTGACTGGTAGTTATTCTTTGGAGTTCTACACCGCAAAAAGAGAGCTTGAAAACCGAATGGGTACCCTAGGTGATGATTCACAAGGGCAAAGATTTCTATATCCACTTCGTTTTGTTGAAGTTGTTGAAAATGTATCTGATGATATTTATTATTATTTGATGAATAATTCGTTTAGGGGAAGACATACCTTAATGCATAGGGGAGAGAGACTTGCCATTCTTGAAGCTCTTTCAGAACTAAGAAACACAGCAATTATTAAGTTCATCGAACGACTTTGGGGTGACATTGGGAAGAACGCATTAGATCATCTGGAAGGCATGTACATGCTTACAGGAGGGTTCCCCAAGCCTATATACGAGCTAAGGGATCAAGGCAAGGTTAGCGACGATAATTATGTAGGCTTCTTTAATCTATTAGTAAGTGACTCCGGGAAGTTCGAATTGGATCCCGAGATCTTAACCGACCTCATAAAGAAAAAGCTTCAGTTACCTATATCTGAACACACGCTTTCCGATTTCCAAATAGAAGTTGAGAGTGCTAAAGGTAGCAAGGCTGTAGCCAGTCGAAAATTAAAGCCTCATGAAGCCAAGCGCTACCTTGATTACCTAATTGAGGGTTCAAGGATCCTCTTCAAATTCAAAACAATTAGACCCACCAGCGGGTTTAAGAGGGGCTTTCAGCCCTTCGAGTCTGAGCCTCAGAAACCCTTCAAGATAGTCTACTCGGATCCCTTCATATTTCACTCACTCTTTTGGGTCTCCCAAGGACATACGAGAGGGGTATTTGATGCAGCTAAGGACGTCATTTCGAGTTCCCGTAATGTGAGGAGAGAGACGGATTGGAAGTGGATAATATACACGCATCTATATGAAGCAACTGTGTGCAGCCATGTAGCTCGCATAACCCTCCTGAAGTACGGGGAAGAGACCAGTAACTATGGAAGAGCACTTCATAATAAAGGAGAATATGCTGACTGCATTGTATGGTACTATGATTCCTTCGTAGGAAGACATCATATTATCCCGGTTGAAGTGAGCGTTACACCCAAAACAGATGAAGTCATAAACGCCGCCAAGCTCACATACAACAATCTAAACAGAAGGCTCATTGTAGTCTCAAGGGACGAATTAGGGCACATTAGCGGCCCCAATTATGAGGCCGTAATCCTGCCCGCCGCACTATTTCTACTCTTTATATAAATTTTAAAATAATAATTATTAACAAATATGCTATGCTTTTTCTACTTTTGGCCAGCTACTAAAACTCATGCATACGCCCAGAGAGACTCGAGAAGCCAATGAAAAACACGTAAACCCCGTCCTTACGGGCCCAACCCAAGAGGGCATAGATAAAGCATGGAAGTGGTGCGAGGAGGAATTAACTCCCTGGCCCCTTAATTTGAAGCTGTTTCTACCGAGTAGTGGTATGGGTTCCCCTAGCAGGGATCCCCTCCCGAGAAGTCTGGGTGTGGAGCTCAGTGAGTGGCTTAGGTAGCGGGCCATGGAGAGCACGAGGGATTACTTGAGATACTTTGAGGGGTACCGGAGTTCGTTGGAGAGCCCCTGGTTCTCCGAGCTGCCTTGTGGCTCGCGACCATGAAAGCTGGCAGGACTATGGCCAGACTATCTCCTCTACCCGAAATCGCTGGGGATTGAGGAGGTATAGCCTGTCGCCCGGCCCCCGCCCGAAGGTTCTGGCGAGTAGCTTGGAGATCGTGACCCGGAGGCTGAATCCCCCGCTGCTCTTGTTCACGAATATAGCGATCTCCTCAGATAGGATCGCCTCAAGGACCTCTAGGTTCTCCGGTTCTCCCTCCTTGGATCCCGGGGGCACGGCAAGAACCCCTCTCGGCTCGATGTTCTAGAGGGTCTCCAGTAATACTTTGCAATTATACTCCTCCAAGGCCCCAAGGGAGACAGTGAGAGGTATCCGCCGGGAGCCGGGAGTACTCTCTAATTGGAACGGGATACCAGCCTGCTAAGCCGTGGGGGCTCGCGTGGTTCACACCCCGTCGCCAAGGGGAATCCCCTTACCGGCTTGGGCGCTGTGTCGGCGTGGCTGGAGCGCTAGGAGGCCTCGGGAGAGGCGTTTGGGGGCTAGTTGAGGAGGCCTCGCGTGGGTCTCTCGGGGCTTTCACTTACTGCTTGGAGGTACTCCTCCCTTATCCTCTCTAGTAGGCTCTGGGGTATCCTGGGTATGCCTATATACCCCGTGTATTCCCTGAGCTTCTCCTCTGATGGGGCGGTTACCACGGTGTACTCCGGGTTTAGGCTGTCCCTGATCCATGCTAGGGCCTTCTGCGCAGGGGTTCCCGGTACCTCCTCTAGGATCCCCTTCAGCTTAGAGTATAGTCTTAGGGCCCACTCGTACCAGCCCGGCCTCCTCAGGCTCCTGTGATCCCTCGGAGCCTCCCCGGGGCTTGTTACGGTCTCGTCTAGCACGCCGCCGGCGTGGGGAACCCTCACTATGACCCCGACGCCCATCCTCTTGGCTATCCTCGCCAGCGTGTAGCCCGGCTCCTGCTCCAGCATGTTGTAGACGACCTGTATGTACTCGACCTCATCGTGTGCAAGCGCCTCCAGGCCCTCGGGTAGCACGTCCACCTCAGGCCCCAGCGCCACACCAGCGTGTAGGGCGAGGCCCTCCTCGACCCAGGCCCTCATAGCCCTGTAGACCTCCCTCCCCCTCAAGACCCTCAGGGGAGGGTTGTGGAGCTGTATGAGGTACACGGGCTTGAAGCCCAGCCTCTCAACGGCCCTCCGGGCCTCCCCCACTAGGAACTCGTAGTCGAACCTAGGCACGGGCCTGCCCCCGCTGTAGTCGTAGCCCACCTTCGTGGCGACGAGTGGGTAGCCCCTGGGGTAGGCCTCAGCCAGCAACTCCTCCCCAAGGCCCGCCCCGTAGACCCCCGCGGTGTCGAAGCCCGCGTAGCCGAGGCTGGGGGCGAGCTTGAGGAGCCTCAGAGCCTCGCTCCTGGGGATCCCGCCGTACATCCCCGTCACACTATAGACCCCGTAGAGGAGGAGCACCCCGCACACCCGCGGCGGGGAGGGCGGCGCGGGGGGATAGCGTGCCCTACATACTCCTAGCCTGAGGGTTTCTAGGTGTCTCCCCTAATTAGAGGGTTTATATTCCAGCTCACCACACGCTAGTGTAATGCACTGAGAGTGGGAGTCTTGAATAGTAGAGGGCTTAGCGTGATAGCAGCAGCCCTCCTCCTAGCGGTACTGATGATCGCGGCTCCACTAGCCCAGGCGGGGCCCGCTAGGCCCGCTCCAGAGGGCTTGAAGCTCCTCTCAAGGGTCACTGTGAACGTCACCGTGCCGCCGGGATCCTACTATGTAGTGGAGGTAGACGCCGCCAAGGGCGTCGTAAGCGCTGAGCCCCTGAAGAAGCCTAAGTTACCCCCAATAGCATACGAGGCCCTGAAGCACGTGCCAGCCTGGATTAGGCCCCTCCTCGAGAGGCAGTTCTACCTGCTGATGAGGGGCCACCTCACCGTTAAGGGCAACGCCACCCCCTCAGCCCTCGACGTCAACGGCGATGGACTACCGGATCTGGCCGTGGGATCCTCCGATGGACTTGTCAGGGTCTACATAGACGTTGGAACCCCCAATGAGCCGCTCTACAAGCTATACACCACCATAAACGTCACCGAGGCCACAGGGGCCAAGGGTT
>JALSQM010000041.1 GCA_026985385.1 Acidilobaceae archaeon
TTCAGACCGTCGTGAGACAGGTCGGTCTCTACCCGCGGGGGGTGTTGGCCGCCTGAGGGGAAGGTGCCCCTAGTACGAGAGGAACGGGGCGCCGCGGCCTCTGGTGTACCGGTTGTCCTCCAGGGCAGAGCCGGGCAGCTAAGCCGTAAGGGGTAACCGCTGAAAGCATCTAAGCGGGAACCCCACCCCGAAAAGAGGCGGCCGCTCGCTCTCCCGGGGCTCTGCCCCGGGGGGCGACGAGGGCTCCCGTAGAAGACGGGGTTGATGGGGCGGGGGTGTAAGCGCCGAGGGGGCTCTGCCCCCGAGGCGTTCAGCCCGCCGCTCCCAATCGCCCGAGGCCGCAGGGGCTCTCACCTGGGGGCGGGGTGCACGTTGTATAGCGGCGCGCCCCGCAGCGGGTCCCAGGCGGTGCTCGGGGGTCGTGCTTGGGCTTGCCTTGGGGCGCCTGGGGCGCGCGTGGCGAGACCCCTTGGGTGCCGGGCCTGGCCTGTGGTGGCGCCTCTCGGGGGCTCTTAGAGGTCTAGTCCTAGGTCCTCTAGGAGCCTCTTGAGCCTCCTGAGCTCGTGTAGCACCTGGGATCCCCTGGGGGTTATCGCTGCTCTAAGCGTTGACTTTTGCTGCTCGATCTCTATGAGGCCCCTCCCGCTTAGCTCCTCTACTATGGGCTTGAGCCTGTCGTATGGTAGGTTCGCGTGGGTCGCGAGCCTCGAGAGGGGTAGGGGGCCCCTCTCCTCTAGGGTTGCCAGGATGTCTAGTATGACTTGTAGCCTGCTCCTCCTAGGCCTCGGCATGGCCCCGGGACCCCGCTGCGTAGTAGCCAAGCATTACTGCGACGGCGGATGCCCTCACGGCCTCGGCCAGGGCTAGGGGTGCTAGGGGGCGGCCCAGGAGGGGGGCCAGCAGTAGCGCGGCCCCCCTCAGGGCGTGGGCTATGGAGAGCATCAACAGGCCCCAGCGGGCGGGCCCGCGGCCCCCAAGGGCTGCTAGGCCCCCCGAGGCCGCCGCGGCGAAGTCCAGGCCTACCGGTAGGACTGCCACGGGTGCTAGCAGCAGCGCCGCTGGGCCGCCTACCCTCTGGGCGGCTGCCATCATCGCTAGGCCCACGGCCGCGGCCGCGGTGCTCGCAGTGTAGAGGCTGGCCGCCGCCCTGGCGGAGTGCGTCAGAGCCATAGCGGCTCCGAGGATCCCACTGGCCGCTAGGAAGGAGAGGCCGCCCGCCGCCCAGGAGAGCCTCTCGGATCCGAGCCTGGAGCCCAGCCCGGCTAGTAGGGCGGCAGCGGCGGCCGCCATTAGTGCCATGACGGCGTCACTGGCCGCTATGGCGGCTGCTACCGCGGGCGTCAACGGGCCCTCCTAGGCGGTGGGGCTTACCCGCTAGTTTTAACCTCGGCCCCCCACTATCCGGGTGGGCCGCCTGGCAGCTGGGGATCCGGAGTTGAGGGCGCTCGCTGTAGCCCTGATAGCCGGGGCCGCCGTGGTCCTGGCCTCGGCTGTTGTGGTGTACAGCTACTACCCCCAGACGGCGGTGGCAGCCGCCGAGGCTGGTGGGGGGCGCGCCCCCTTCGAGGCCGCCGTCGCCGCGGTTAGTGGGTGGAGGAGCACGAGCGCGGCCGGGATCCTCGTCGACGTGAAGCCCTGGAGGGGCCACTGCCTGGCACTCCTAGACACCCGGTTTGGGAGGGTGGTCGTAGTGCTCCCACGGTGGGCCCACTGGGCCCTCCCCACCGGGGCCCGCGTCGACCCCTGCAGGATCCTCGCCGGGGCCCGCGGCGGCCACGTGAGGGTATGGGGCGTGGAGCACCCGGGGCCCCACGGGCCGGTCATTGTAGCCTACCGCGTCGAGGCCCCCAACGCCCCGCCTCTCACGGGGAGTACCCCGGTGCCACCCGGCCCGCACCCCCACCAGGGGCCCCGCCACAGGGGCTGGTGGGGGTAGCGGGCTTTGGCCGGCAAGCTCAGACTGGCTCCCCCGCCGAGTGGGGCCGGCTCGCTGACCGTCTCGGAGGCCGTAGAGGCGTTCCTCGCCGCCCTGGAGGCTGCGGGGGCCAGCCCCTCGACGCTGAGGGCCTACAGGGCGGCCCTCGAGAGCTTCAGGGACTTCGTGGGGGGCGATACGAGGGTCTCGGAGCTGACGCCAGCCCACTACACCGAGTGGCTGAGGCGCCTCAGGCGCCTGGGGCCCAGGAGGCCTAGGAGCAGCGACCCCAGGGCCAGGGAGGCCACGATACACTTCTACAGCGTCTACGTTAGGAGGCTCCTCTCCTGGCTCGGCGTGGCCGAGGGGCTCCCAGCCGCCCCCCGGGGGAGGAGGGGGTATAGCGGGGCGCTCGCGTGGGGCGACGTGGAGAGGCTCCTAGAGGCGGCTAGGGACCTCGTGGACGCCGTCATAGTCGCCCTCCTAGCCGAGTCCGGCCTCAGGGCCCGCGAGCTCCTGGGCCTCCGCGTCGCCGACGTGGACCTCGCAGCGGGGGTTATCAGGGTCGTGGGCAAGTATGGGAAGGAGAGGATGGTCCCCCTAGGCCCCATGGGGAGGATCCTCGTCTCAGAGCTGATACGCTCGAAGCAGCTGGGGCCCGGGGACAGGCTTATTCCAATAACCTACCAGGCCCTCTACAAGAGGCTCAAGAGCCTCGCCGCCCGCGCGGGGATAGACCCGGCCCGCGTGAGGCCCCACGTGCTGCGTCACACCTTCGCGACAGAGGCGCTGAGGAGGGGTGTGAGCCTCCCCGCCCTCCAGAGGCTCCTGGGGCACAGCGACGTCAAGGTCACACAGCTCTACCTACACCTGGTCTGGGAGGATGTGAGGAGGGAGTACGAGAGGGCCTTCCACCAGGCCCCCGCACCGCAGCCCCCGCAGTGGGCCCCGCCCTGGCCGGGTGGGCAGCCCTACACGGCCCAGCAGCCCCCCGCATGGCAGCCCCCGCAGGCGCCCTGGCAGGCGCCGCCGAGCCCGTGGTACCCCCCGCAATCGCCGGGTGGGGGAGGAGGGCACTATATTAACCCCCGCAGGCCCGCGGCCCACCAGCCCGCATAGGCGGGCGCGTAGCGGAGAGAGTGGCGGAGTTGAGTAGCGGAGAGGAGAGGAAGATCTCCCAGCTCCACGAGGGAGAGGATGGTATAACCGTCCGCGTGCGCGTCCTAAGCGTTAGCGAGCCCAAGACCGTGCAGACCCGCCGCGGCCCCCGCACACTAAGCGAGGCCGTAGTGGGCGACGACACGGGCCGGGTGAAGCTCACCCTATGGGGCAAGCACGCCGGCAGCCTCCACGAGGGAGAGGCCGTCGAGATAAGGGGAGCCTGGACCACCAGCTACAGGGGCGAGGTACAGCTAAACGTTGGGAACCGCGGCGAGATAGAGGAGATAGAAGACGACAGCGTCCCCGCCCCCGAGGAGGTGCCGGAGGAGACCCCCAAGGCCACGACGCCCCCCAGGAGGAGGAGCTACGGAGGCTACAGCGGAGGCCGCGGCTACTCGCGGCCCCCAAGGAGAGGGGGCTTCAAGCGCTACTAGACCCCCAGTCCCGGGCGCCCCCGGGGCCAGCCCCCGGGGATGCCTCGCCTTTTATTGATTTTTAATTGTTTAATATATCATGCCTCGTGGGTTGAGCCTTCACGTCCTAGTCCGTGTCCCCCCGGGTACTCTTATGGGTGAGGTGTTAGTCTCCGGGGGAGTGCCGGCACTAGGAGGGGCGGGTCGTGGAGGACCACTTCTTCACTGGGATCCCTTCTCGGTGGACCGGGCAGGGGCTCCGTCATCCCCGCCTGGGCTGTG
>JALSQM010000042.1 GCA_026985385.1 Acidilobaceae archaeon
CTCTCCAGGTAGGGGCCCAGGACGCTCCTAGCACCCTCGTATGCCATGTCGGCGAAGAGCGAGGTAGCAGCCAGGGCTGCGAAAGCCACTAGGGCAGCACGCCCGCTCGGGCTGCGTGGCACTCCACAGGCACCACAGGGCCTAGGGTATCGAGGTTGTTATAGGGTGCCGGGACGCAGGCTGCGGGGAGGCTCCCCGGGGCTGCCAGGGTGCTACCTACTTACGAGTCGTTCCTCAGAGAGAGGCTCGGCATCAAGCTGAGGAGGTACCAGAGGATTGTGGGGAGGGAGCTGGAGGCGCTCCTAGCCCGGGGGCATCCCTTCATAGTGGTTATGATGCCGACTGGCAGTGGTAAGACGTTGCTTGAGGGCCTCACCGCCAGCCTACTCCTACGCTCCCAGGTCTCGAGGGTAGTCGTAATTGAGCCTACGAGGCTGCTCGTGGATCAGCTCTACAGGAAGTTCTGGAGGCCCCTCTACGGGGGTGGGGGCTCCATCATGGAGTACGAGGGGCGCTGCGGCACCTTCAAGGGCCAGTGGAGGGTGGCGGTGACGACACCGAGGACTGCCGCTAAATGCCTCGAGTCTAGTGGAGGGTATGGGCTTATCATTGATGAGGTGCATAGAGCCTACTCGAACAAGTATTACGCGGAGCTCATAGAGAGGATTAGGCCTGAGTACCTCGTAGGCTTCACAGCCCTGGTCCCCCGGGAGAGGAGGCTGAGGCTGAACCCGGTGTTCCTAGAGCTACTCGGTGAGCCCGTATACCTGGCCTATGACTTCAAGGCTCTGGCAATGCTTGGAGAGTACGAATCTCCCCCCGTAATCATGGATATATACGAGTCCGAGCTGGACGAGGACTCCTACGAGTTGTACCAGAACCTCTACTACGCCCTTCTGGAGGGCCTGGACTCTAGGAGGTCCGCATTCCTAGCGCGGACGCTAGCCAAGCATGGAGCCCGCGCGTACTGCGACTCACTCAAGAGGCTAGAGGAGCGGGGCCTCATCACGGGCAGCTTATCCGAGCAGCTATCAAGGCCATGCGGGGCTCTGAGCCACAAGGTTAAGGCCCTCCTCGATGTAGCAGCTGATTACCCACTCGAAGAGCTCAGGCCAGTAATAGTCTTCACCTCGAGGGTCTCCACGGCAGTTGAGGCCTCCGAGGAGCTCAGGAGGCTCAAGGGGCTTAGGGTCGAGTTAATGACGGGGGCCACGAGTAGGGAGGAGAGGCTCTCAATAATCAGGGAGGCCTCCGAGGGCGCTGTGGATGTGATAGTCTCATCGATAGTCGGGGAGGAGGGCGTGGATCTACCCTCGGCCGGCCTCATGGTCTTCCTGGACACGCCCCGATCCTCTCTCAGGTTCTACCAGAGGCTCGGCCGCCTCATGAGACCCTCCAGGGAGCACCCAGTCAAGTACCTCGTTGGAGTATACACGCCGGGTACCGGGGACTACGATGATTTGAGGGTTGCAGTGGAGAACCTGGCGCTCGAGGGGGTCGATGTAAGCTATATAATAAGCAACCTGGAGGAGAGGGGGCTCCTAGAGAGCCTTAGGAGGCTCGTGGAGAGTAGGGGCGAGGGCCCGGTCTCCTTCCCCGAGCTCGCCTCAGGCAACAAGCTCCTCCGCGAGGCTGCCGCCACTATACTAGGGGATCCCGAAGCCATCGCCTCAAAGGCCCCGGGTAGTGTAGCAGATGTAATGAGGCTCGTCGAGAGGAGCAGGCTCTACAACGAGCTGTGGAGGGGTCTCAAGGAGGGGGTGCTCGCCCACTACCCGGACCCTGAGAGGGTCGGCGACCTCCTCTACTACCACGCGGCTCAGAGGCCCTGGGAGGGTGGGGTGAAGAAGCTCTACTACCCCATAGTGAACTACAAGCCCGTCTATACATACTACACGTTGATAACGAGCCCTGGGAGCGTGAGGGGGATCCTACAGGGCCTCGAGGGAGCTCTTGAGCGGTACCTCCAAGCCCTCTCTAGGCTGGCGAGGCTCTACTCTATTAGCTGTGATGGCAGGGTGAGGCTCCGCGCTGGCAGGGCGGGCTCCCTCGCGTTGAGGTGCAGGGGCGACGCCCTTATAGGGGAGGAGTGGTATAGGCTCGAGGTCTCCGAGTTGAGGGCATATGGTTTCAAGCCAACCCATAGGTGTGTGGGCGATATCTACTATCTCTCCTACACCAGAGGGGGCGCCGGGGAGCCTTTCAAGGGGGGTGTGGAGGGCTTAGAGGACAGCATCATAGCGCCGAGGGAGTGCAGACGCCACGCTAGGGGGTTTCTGGACAGGGTACTCCTAGCAGGGAGGGCGTACAGGGTGGCCTTCACTAGGGCGCTCTATCTTCAGATCCTAGACCTCCAGGACTAACCTAGCCTGTCAAGCACTTAAGGGACCCCGTTGGGGGACGAGGGCAATCCCGGCCCCGAGGGGCGGGTCTAATAGAGCGCGGAAGCCCACACCTACACGGTGGCCCTCGAGTGGCTAGGCCTAGGGTTCGCGTGGGCCACATATGGCCCCTGAGGAGGAGGATCGGTCACATCCGCGTGCTTAGGAGGCTGGAGGACCGTGGCGGTGAGGGTGAAGCTGAGGCTGGAGGCCAGGAGGGGCGGGAGGGCTGCCGAGACCTCGGCCCTCGTCAACACGGGGTTCGAGGCTGACACGCCCCAGCTACTCGTGCCACGCAGACTAGCGTCGGAGCTGGGCCTCTGGTCCCCGCCAGAGGACGCCTTCATAGTAGAGGTCGGTACCGCCGGGGGCCTGTGAGGAACTACCTCGCCCCCAGGGCTGTTGACGTATACCTCCTAGCTGGGAGTAGGGTTGTGGGTCCCGTGACCGCTGACGTCATGATATCGGGTGTCGAGGTGGAGGTGCTCATAAGCGACAGGCTGGCCTCCGCCCTTGGAATAGTCATACTAGACCCCATGGGTAGGTGGAGGCTCAGAGACGAGGATATAGTGAGGGAGACCGAGCCCCCGCAGTATTGGGAGTAGACTAGGAGCCCATCAAACACGTCTGGAGGGGGCAGCCCCTCTCGAGCCCGAACTTAACCTGGCAAAGCCGCCCCTCTGTTAGGGGGGCTCCTGGTGAGGCCTGAGACGCTGGAGTGGCTACGGGCGGCAGAGGATGATCTAGAGGATGCTAGAACCCTGCTCCGGGCAGGCCGCTACGCTGGACGGCATTCCATGCACATCAAGCCGCCGAGAAGGCTCTCAAAGCGGCGATTATCGAGTTGAAGAGGGAGGTGCCCCCACGGGTGCGCAACCTCGTAGCGCTCGCTAGGCACTTGGGCGTGACTGATGAGGAGATACTAGAGGCCCTGCGTAGGCTAAATCCCCACTACAGGGTATCAAGGTACCCGGACGCCGCCAACGGCGTGCCTATGGAGGTCTACTCCGAGAGGATAGCCAGCGAGTTAGTCGGCCTCTCGGAGCGTGTGGTGTCATGGGTGAGGAAGCTGCTGGGGGAGGGCTAGCCGGCCTCAAAGCCCGGCTGCGCGGGCTAGCCGAGAGGCTCCGAGGCTTGGGGCTGCGCAGTTTCGTCCTCTTCGGTAGTTGGGCCAGGGGATCACAGCTTCGAGAGTGATGTTGACGTCATAGTCGTGGCCGAGGGCTTCGAGGGCCTCCCCTTCTACAAGCGCGAGTACCTAGTCCTAAGGGAGTGG
>JALSQM010000043.1 GCA_026985385.1 Acidilobaceae archaeon
CCAAAGACCCCCTCCGACTCCAGCTACCTAATAGTGAGGCTCTCCATGAGCGACCCCCTCGGCCACAAGGCGGTCAGGGAGGTCAAGATAAGCCTAGCACCACCACAGACGGCAACACAGACAACGAGCGCCACCACAGGGCATACAACCACTACTACAACAGCAACCCATACGACCAAGCACACAACACCAACTCAGACGACGCCGACAACGACAGGCACGGCAACCAAGCGCGGGAGATCCAGCGCCAAACTAGCTGCGGCCGCCGCGGTAGTGATAGTCATAGTTGTGGCCGCCGCCGCAGCCGCCCTCGCCAGGAGGAGGTAGGCCCCAGGGCCCCCAGGCCTTGTTTTCCTCATCCGTTTTCCTCTACCCGCCGCTGCTAGTCTAGGGGTGAGAGGCCCGTTTTCAGGATCCTCCTTATCTCCTCGTCGCTCCTCTTATGCTTGAGTAGCAGGGCCCTCACGCCCTCGCCTCCAACCTCTATGCTGAGGACCGTGAGGGGGACCCCGAGGCTCGCCGCGTGGGCTGTGAACTCCTCCAGCTCCTCCACGCTGGTGAAGGTGAGGTAGAACTCCTCGGCCAGCTGCCTGCCCTCCCTCACAGCCTCCACCGCCTCGAGGGCCGGCTCCAGTAGGGCCCTACCCAGCCTCTCTGCCTCGGCCCTGAGCCTCTCCTCGCTCCAGCCCTCCTCTAGGGCCTTGAATATCTGGCGTAGCAGCCTGGGGAATATGAATGTGTGGCCCTCGTCGAAGGGGTACTTCATGCCCTCCTCTATGTCGTGGACGTTCGTGTAGCTCGTCGTGTACTTGAGTGGCTCTACCCTATACTCGGGATCCTTCAGTACTACACCCTCCCGGCCGAGCTCCTCCAGGCTCCTCGTGACCTCCAGTATCTCCCTCCAGTCATCCTTGAGGAACACGCCCAGCTGGGGCACGTTCCTGAGCCCTGCCTCCTCGACGAGCCCCCTCCTCTCAGCCACGGGCAGAGGCTCGAGGCCCCGCTTGAATATGTCGAAGACGAAGTAGTCCCACTCGGGCGCCTCTGGGTAGTAGTAGCGGGTGTAGGGGTTCTCGAGGCCCACGACCTCCCCGGCCACCAGGGCCTCCTCGCCCAGGGAGTCGAAGAGCCTCTCCAGCGCCCTCCCATAGGTCCTCCTCATCCTCGAGGTGGTGTAGGGGCATATGTAGCCCCCCCGCGTGAAGGCGTAGACTTCACCCTCTATCATAGCCACCCTGACGTTGTGACCGTTCATCTTCTCCTCAACGACTACCCTGTCTATGAAGTGCCTGGGCACGGCGGTTCCGAGGAGTAGGATCCTCCTAATGTGTGGGTACCCCTCGACAACCCGGACGGCGCCGCTCCTCGTGAGGACCACCGCCGTGCCCTCATAGTGTGGGCCTAGATCCCTCCGGAGGACCACGTACGTGAGCCCCCTGTAGCGGAGGACCCTAGTGCTCCTGCCCTGGAGGAGCCTCTCAGCCCTCTCCAGGGGGATCCCGAGGGCCTCTGCGAGTAGGGGGGCTAGGTCTGCCTGCTCCATCGGGGGCCACCCGCTAGTCTGGTATGTCGTGCTCCCAGAGGGGCCTCCCCATCACTGTCGGTGGGGCGAGCCAGTCTATCACCCTCTCGGGCTCCGGGTGCTCGATTGTGACCCTGATCGCCCCTAGGGGGCTCTCCTGGTCCCCCCCGACGAAGCTTATCTTACCCCGGGTCGCTGCCTGCTTGTGGAGGTAGAACACTATCCTACCCTCGCCGGCGCCCCTCTTCAAGACGCTCCTAGCGGCGTCAAGGATCCTCTGCTCCCTTAGGAGCCTGTGGAGCCTCCAGAGCCCCTCGAGGGGTGCGACGGCGACTAGCAGCCTAGACCTGCCCACCTCCTCGATGTGGTAGTCCTCAATGTCTATGATGGACTTGACGGCTGCGAGGACCTTATCGAGGGACTCAGTGGGCCTGACCTCCACCTCCACTACAACCCTCCCCCGAGCCATGGCGTAGCTCCTCCGCTACCCTCCTAACCTGGGCCTCCAGCTCCCCGAGGCCCCACTCGTTAACGATCATGTAGTCTGCGAGGGCTATAAGCTCCCCCACGCCGAACTCGAGGTTCGCCCTGTCGCGGAGCCTCAGGGCCTCCCAGCCCCTCTCCCCGGGCCTGCCCCGGGCCGAGAGCCTCTCAAGCCTCCTCCTCGGGCTGGCGTGGACAGCTACAAGGCACACCCTACCGGCCCTGGCGAGGACCGGCAGCTCCTCGGGGCTCCTAGCGCCCTCGACTATCACGCAGCCCCTCTCGGCCGAGAGCCTCTCAACCTCGGGGTAGACGAGGAGCGCTACAGCCCCCCTACCGTGGATCCTCCGGAGCTCGGCTGCAAGCCTCTCGAGGCTCTCCGGGGACTCCCCGAGCCCCCTCCTCCTGGCCTCCGCCCTCACGGCATCACCCATCGAGACCACGGGGCAGCCCATGATGCTGGAGAGCATGCCGGCCACGGTGCTCTTACCTGAGGCGGGCATGCCCGTCACTACGACTATGAGCCCCAAGGAACCACCCGCTAGGGCGGTGGGGCCCTTGGGGAGCCTAATAACCCCGAGGGCCTCCCCCGCGTGTGGAGCGTTTCACCTCAAATAGTATTACCGCTACCGTAGATTTGGAGGAGCGCTGCGAAATGAGGGCCGCACTACTAGCCGACAGCCTAAGGAGGGCCGCTGAGAGCATCGGGGAGGCGCCGCTAAGGGCCGCCAGGATAGCTGCGAGCGCCCTCAGGCTAAGCGACCTCATACAGGTCAGGGCCCCCATAGAGGATCTCGGAGCCGGGGGGGCGAGGGTCTACGAGGCCTCCCCCACAATCCTCTCGCCCCGGACCCCCCTACCCAGAAGGCACGCCCTGAGGAGGCGCATAGTCTTCGCCGGGGTAGACTCGGGGAGCAGAGGCGTCGAGACCCCCCTCGCGGGCGTCGCCGTGGCAGCGGTCTCGGCGAGCCTCTCGGCCCCCGTCGAGCTATTCGACTGGCCCCCACTCCACCCCGGCCTCGAGCCCCCCGGGGATGGCCCCCCATTCCTCAGGATCCTCCCCAACTGGGTTGGCTGGGATCCCCCGCTACCGCCTGTAGCCACGGCTAGGAACCCTTCCGGCGAGAGGTACGGGCCGGACTACAGCATGGCCCAGGCGCTGGACGAGGCGAGGGTTTGCCTCGAGAACTGGGCCCTCAACCAGCTCGCGGGCCTAGCGGGCCGCCTGGGGGGAGCGGGCCTCGTCGTACTCGTGGACGGCCCCCTCTACCTGGTCCCCGGGGCCCTAGCCGATGGGGGCGCCTCGAGGGTCTACAGGGAGGCGTGGAGGAGGCTCCTCGAGGAGAGGATCCGCGCCGTTAGGGCCCTCGAGGCCCTCGGGGTCCCCGTCATAGGCGTGGTTAAGAGGGTCTCTAGGAGCAGGATCCTCCACAGGACCCGGGGCCTGGAGGGCCTTGTGGAGTCATGCGTGGGCCCCGGGGAGCACAGCGATGAGATGATAGTCTATAGGGCCTACACCTCCTGCACTAGGAGGGTGCCGGGCCGCATATACCGGACCCCCATCATAGCGGTTGAGGCCCCCC
>JALSQM010000044.1 GCA_026985385.1 Acidilobaceae archaeon
TATCACCCTCACCTCCCTAGCGAGGGGGAGCCTCTCCTCGAGATCCCTCACCATCTTATCGGTGTCAATGGATCCTATGGTCTTTATCTTCCTCCACAGCTCAAGCTCTGGGGGAGGGTACGCCCAGGCCTCGCCGAGGGTATAGAGGCCCCTGTTGGGGTCATACCCGTAGAGGCGCAGAGCCAGCACGAAGAGGGGCGGGGTCTCCACTATCGTTACGGGCACGAAGATCTCCTTGCCGGCAGTGGGGCTCCCGGGCCTATCATCTATCATGAATACGTGAGTCATCCCAACCTTATACCCGAGGAAGCCTAGTAGCGCGGGCTTGCCGAGGTCTATGTCAGGCCAGCTCCTAACCCTGGGCACTAGTCTTGAGGCCCTCTTTCTGGGTGAGAACCCCAGGCTTCCCCGTCTTGGCGCGTGTTTCTTACGTGCTCCCATCTCCCAGCACCCTCTGACTCGCCCAGTATAGCCGCCTATAGCTGAAGGGCCCACAGCCCGGGGTTATAAGGAGTCCTCACACCAATCGACTTCCCTCACCGCATTTAGCAGGGCTAGTAGCGAGTGTAGGGCCTCCTCGGTTCTAACAGTCTTCACCCCCTGGAAGGGGACTGTGTTAACGATGTAATCAAACCCGGCTCTACCGTAGAGCGTTCCATGAGGACCTCCAAAGGCGAGTAGCACTCCTCCCCTGGATCGGGCCTCCCTTAAGATCCTGCAGGCGAGCCCCCTATCGAGGCACTGGCCGAGACGGCTCGCGGCGACCGTTACATAACCCCTCCCACGGGCCCATCTGATCACGGAATCCAGCGAAGGCATGAGCGTGGAGCTATAGCCTGGGTAGATTCCATCCCAGGAGGCCTCCACCACCTCCTTCGAGTTCACGTCGACTATCTTAACGGTTACAACGGTTCCCGCGGGCTTACCGCACCCCCTCAGCCTCCAATACCCGAGTCTACCCAGGTAGACTCGGCAACCCCTAGAGTCCCTCCCAACTATTACCCCGTCGACCACCGCTCCAGGCGATGGTTCTAGGGGTGCGTCGTGGGGAAACGTGCGTAGCGGAGGTAGCAGCCCCGCGTAGCGCAGCTCCGGTCGCAGGGGGTAGAGCCTCCTGCGCAGGTGGGGGGGCGTAGCCTCGTAGTCTAGGAGGAGCTTGAGTAGCTCCGCGTCGCCCTGCCTAGTCTCTTCATCTCTATAGATTATGGCGAGGTCCACCCTGTAAATCGCTAGGGCTCTAGCTATGAACCCTGCTTTCACAGTCTTCATCCTTAGATCGGGCTCGACAGAGAGCACGCTACCGGGTAGAGCTACCACGGTCTCATAGCCCGCCCGGGGCGGCGGCCATTCGCTACAGTGCCCTTTCTCTGGCGGGTCTCTTCCCTGCGTCACCTCTTTCTACCCTTAGCCCGACCCTTGGTCTTCTCTTCTTCCTCCTTCTTCTCCTTCTCCATGAATAGAGTCGTCCTCTGCCTGCCTCCCACTTCCATCACCACCTTAACGGGGCCTCTTCGAGGGATTATTATTGCTCAAGCATGGGGTAGCCACTTGGTGTACCGGATATGGCATTCCTATACCGTGAACCCCTAGAGGATCCGGGCGCGCGGCTAAGGGAACTTATGAGGGAACGCGACATAATAGTGGCGCCAGGCTCCTTCAACCCCCTCGTAGCCCTACTCGTGGAGAAGATGGGCTTCGAGGCAACATATCTTTCAGGGGCCGCACTCACCGGGAGCCTAGCCATGCCTGACCTCGGGATCATAACCCTGAGCGAACTAGCAACTATGACTAGGTACATGTCTAGGGTCGTGAGGATACCCATTATAGTAGACGCAGACACTGGCTTCGGGGAAGCGATAAACGTCATGAGAACAGTTAGGGACCTAGAGGAGGCTGGCGCAGCTGCCATCCAAATAGAGGATCAAGTCCTCCCCAAGAAGTGCGGCCATCTATCGGGTAAAATGCTTATACCAGCTGAGGAGATGGTTAAGAAGATAATTGCAGCAACAGAGGCTCGACGCAAGGAGACAGTCATAATAGCGCGAACCGATGCAAGGGGTGTTGAGGGGCTTGAGGCTGCTATAGAGAGGGCTCAAATGTACGTCGAGGCAGGCGCCGACGTTATCTTCCCCGAGGCGCTTACAAGCCTCGAGGAGTTCAAGGAGTTCGCCAGGAGGGTGAAGGCACCACTACTAGCCAACATGACAGAGTTCGGTAAGACACCCTACCTAACCGTAGACCAGTTCCGCGAGGCCGGCTATAAGATAGTCATATTCCCAGTGA
The DNA here is from genome assembly GCA_026985385.1 of Acidilobaceae archaeon. Classification (GTDB taxonomy): domain Archaea; phylum Thermoproteota; class Thermoprotei_A; order Sulfolobales; family Acidilobaceae; genus Calypsonella. Next base: position 2,284 of record JALSQM010000044.1, read on the forward strand.
CTACACTCCGAATAGCGCTAGGAGCCATCAGAGAAGCCCTGGAGGTGCTAAAACGCGAGGGCACCCAAAAACCCCTCCTAGACAAGATGATGACCAGACAGGAATTCTACGAGCTAATAGGATACTACGACTACGAGAAAAAGGATAGCGAGATCGCCAAAAAGGCAGAGGAGCTAGTCAAGCAAAAACACTAAACCCGCCCCCTGTTTATGTCTATCCCTATCCAAAGCGTTTCCCCGCACTCATAACTTTGGGGGTGGGGTTGGCGCCTCGGCCCCCGCTCACGGGTGTCGCGGGGGCTTCATGGGCCCCGTCCGTGGGGAGCGCCACGCCCCACACACCCGGGCTCACCCGGGCATCACCGCACAGCGGGCCATCTAACCCCGAACATCATGTAGAAGGCACTACAAGCCATTAGAAGTCACGCCAAACCGAAACAGCCTCAGCTAAATGAGTGCGGTGGGGGAGGACTAGCATAGCCTGTTTTTTGAGGGGGCTTCTAGAAGGCTCTAATCGCCGAGACGTGAATTCCGGGGATCCCCCACTCACCCGCACTAAGGCGGCTTCTCTCTAACGGGTGCGAGCTTGGGTGATATAATTACGCTGATACAGAGCATTACAAATAAGATAACTGCCATAGCGTGGTCGCTATTCATACTGACTTGGAGCATAGGTTGGACGCTGCGAGGGGCTCCCATACCATTCAGCAAGGTTAAGAGGGTGGGAAGCAGCTTCATCGAGGACTCCATCTGGGCCGCGTTCTGGCTTGCAATAGGGAGCTCGCTCTTCGCCTTCATAACCTACATAGTGCAACACGCCATCGGTGGAGGCTAGAGACCGCGACAGCAACGTCTACCTCAAGCGGGAAGCGCTTGGCGAGGGAAGACCGGCATGGCCTCGATAGGCTATATAATGCTGGTAGCCTACAACCTGATATTGATGACATTCACTCTAGGCGTCCTCATACTCGCCCTACCCATACCCCTACGCGGCCTCAAGGCGTGGAGTGGGAAGCTCATAGCAGACAGTATCATGGCGTTCGTGTTGATGAGTTTATACTGGACGCTCATCCAGTTCTCCGATAAGTTCCCACTACTCTTTGGGTGGACCTGGGCCGCCTTCGCCGACTGGTATTTCCACGCGCTCACCCTGGTAGTAGGGATCAAGGCGGCCATTGCAGCGCTGCTCGCCGCATCAAGGCCGGTGTACCTCTCCAGGGCCCTGGGAAGCCTACTGTCCCCCCTGAACACGGTCTTGAACATAGTGCTTCTAACATTCGCCACAATAGGAGCCCTGATGATAGTAATTAGGAAAGCCTATCTATACCTAGCAGCCTTGGGTATAGCGCTCTACTCGCTACCCTTCAGGCTGGGTAGGAGTGCTGGCGCTTCGCTCCTAGCATTCGCTATAGTCTTCAATGCGGGCCTACCGCTCCTACCCGCCTTTCTGATGAATATGACGGGGGCTCAGCCCCCGGAGATGAACCTCCTCGGAGTAGCCTTCGCCCATGTCAGTGTACAAGACTGGGGAGGACTCCCTATAAGATCTGGTCTCGTCCGCGTATACTCCTACGTTAACGGTAGTTATAAGGAAATAGCGAGATACCACGTGGGGCCAGACGGTGATCTAGTTGGGAAGTATGGCTCTAACATAGTGTCCCTGCCCAGTAAAGCGCCCTCCTACTGGTACCTGGAGTTAGATGGCGTAACCTTCCCGTTATACCCGAGCCCCCTTAGCCCGGGATCCCTAAACACGACTGAAGACTACGTATACAAGGTCAAACTAGAGGCGCCCCACATACTTTATCAGCACGAATACCTTGTCGTATTCACCTCCAACCCCCCAAGCCAAGGCAATACCAACATAGAGTATGGCGAGAACACGTTAAGAGTGGGTATATACATGAGCAGCGGGGAATACCTGGAGGTAGACGCCCCTAAGGGCTGTAGGGTCGAGTTCAACTATACGGGTCCCGCGACACCCGATAAGGGCTCATGGTACTGGCTAGGTGTTGAGGGCTACTACCTTAGGCTCACCGCGTCGCAGGCGGGGTACTTTAATGTAACTATATCTTTCTCCGGGTCCTGCAATGCAAACCCGGAACTGCCTCCCGTAAAAGACTATGCCTTCGACTACCTAGGATTAACGAACTACTCGAGGAGCCTTACACCAAAGCTATTAATGGGCTTCGTCGTGCTACCCGCGCTCTACCTCTTCATCCTATCCAGCGTGACATTCGCCCTAGCAAGACTGCTGGGTGGTAGGGAGAGGCTGATACCGAGACTCTGAGGTGTCCCCTAATGGCTGACCCCTTCATAGTCGTAATAGGTGCTATGAGCCTTGTAAGTCTAGTCCTAATATTGAGGAACACGTTATCCGAGAGGGTGCCGCGGCCCCGAATATATTATGAGGGAGATGGGCTCACCGTAAACATTGAGGACTCAAGGCTTCAGGGCATAGCGTTTGTATCGGAAGAGCTGCCCCCTCACGACAGGGATCCCGGCCGGAGAGTTCTCAGACTAGCCAGAGACGCTGGCGTAAGCGTGTCTATAGTATCGGGCCTCTATAGGGTGCAAAAGGATAGGATTCTGCGGAGGATCGAGGAGGTTCTCGGGAGACTCGAGGCCGCCTACTCGATCTCTAGGTCTGCTAGGATTAAATCGATGCTTGAAACCGTTACCTCCATATATAACGAGGTCGCAATAACCTCCCAGCCATACTGGGGGGCCCTCGCAGTCGTTGTGTGGGTACCACCAGGGCCTGAGGGCCTGGCCCGGGCTGAGGCGTTTAAGACCCTCCTCGAAGCCGAGCTCGGGGTGAACCTGGAGAGAATAAGAGAGCCGTCCTGCCAGGATATCCTAGCCCCACAGCCCAGTGCCAGGCCTATCTCGGATAATACAATAGTCTTACCGCCTAGACAATACGATGTAAGGGGGTACCCCGTAGTCGTCGGTTGGAGGCTCGACTTAGAATCGGCCGTCTACGCTCTTGACTATCCCTCGGATTTCTCCACCCATATAGCAGTAGTCGGACCCACCGGCAAGGGTAAGACCGTGCTACTCGCCGGCATAGCCTCCCAACTAGCGGCCCTCTCGGAGTCTACGGGGGATCCCAGCCTCCTCTTGGTAATAGATCCTAAGGGCGATCTAAAGGCTCTCCTAGGCGGAGGCGGGGGGCAACTAAAAATCGTGGGGCCCGAGGTTGGAGTTGAGGCGGCCCTGGAGGAGCTTTCAGGCCTCTGGGCTAGGAGGGAGTCTACCTTCGGGAGGGTAGTTGTAATAGTCGATGAGGCGTGGCGCTTCATGAGGGGGTCCCCCGAAGTATTTGAAGCCATAGCCAGGGAGGGGAGATCCCTTGGGTTCCATATAGTTTACGCCGTCCAGGAACCCTCCGACATACCCAAGCCCATAGCCGACAACACAGGCACCTTCATAGTCTTCGGGGGTAAAACGTTCTCCTACGCTGAGCTGGCCTCGAGACTCGGCCTAGAGGGGATGACATCCGAGCTACTCGAGCTACCCGTAGGGGAGGCCATTATAGCTAAGAGGGACTCGAAGCCTGTGCCAGTGAGGGTCATGAACTTCACTAAACTTCTTAAAACCTCCGAACCCTCCCGGGCCACTCAGTGGACGCTGGGGGAGGGTAGGATTGGGGAAGAGGCTAAGACAACAGCGGATGGGGAAGGGCTCACCCACCTTCAGGAGCCCAGGCCACATACACCCGGGACCAGCAAAGTATCCGCCCCCGACGAGCGAGGCCCTTAGAGGGAGGGTGGTAGAGCTTATACACGACCCGGGCCGCTATGTGCCTCTGGCCAGAGTGGTCATGGAGAACGGCGAGGAGTTCCTTATGCCCGCCGCCGAGGGCATGTACGTCGGCCAGATAATAGAGATCGGGCCTGGGGCCAAGCCCGAGCCGGGCAACATATTACCCCTGGGCGAGATCCCCGAAGGCTCGATGGTGTATAACATAGAGCTCCTCCCCGGCGACGGGGGTAAGCTTGCAAGACAGGCCGGCAGCTACGCTATAATACTCGGCAAGTCCGGCGATAGGGTGAGGGTAAAGCTACCCAGCGGCAAGGAGAAGGACATCCCAGCCAACGCTAGGGCAACCATAGGAATACCCGCAGGGGCGGGCAGGATAGAGAAGCCTCTCATGAAGGCTGGCAACGCCTATCACAAGTGGAAGGTTAAGGCTAGGAAGTGGCCTAGGGTGAGGGGCGTCGCAATGAATGCCGCGAGCCACCCATTCGGAGGAGGTAGCCACCAGAGAAAGAGCCACCCAAGCACTGTTGCCAGGGAGACCCCGCCCGGGAGGAAGGTGGGCCACATAGCCGCTAGGAGAACCGGGAGGAGGAAGAGGTAGCAAGGCAACAGCGGAACCCATCCTCTCCTCTCTAGCTACCACTACCGGAGGCACGGGCTCGGCAGCCCCTTAATGGCCCTAGACCCCCCTAGAGGTTTACCATCTCCTCATAGGCCCTGACTAGCCTGCAAGCGACGCTCCATGCAGGGAGGGGCTCACCCCCGGCTATGCTGTAGTATTCCCTGGCCTTCCTAAGCGTTGACCTCTCAAAGTCCCCGCGTGGAAATGCACCTATACCTAGTAGCCCGTTTACTGCCAGTGCCCTCGCAACAACCTCCTCCTCAGAGGATCTTACCCCCCGCTCCCAGAGCAGGATTAGAGGGCCCTCCTCCTTGACGAAGTCTGAGAGCCTATCTGCTACCTTGTAAATCAGCGCCTCACCCTCGGGGGGCACCCTGCCGTCGCGGAGGAGGTGAGCCATAAGTCCCTTGAAGCGCTCATAGTTCTTAGGGATCCTCTCCCAAGGGCTGAAGGCGTAGACCTCACCGTTTACCGTGTGCATGTAGACCTCGACTAACCCTCTCCTCCCAGCCCTCGATTCGAGTAGTACTAGAAGTGTTAGATGCACTATATCGGGTCTCCCCCTCTTCCACTTCCTAGGCAGGCTAGCCATAGCATTGTAGTGGAGGCTCTTGTCCAAAAGCAGCATACCCGGCTCGACACCGTAGCGCTCGGAGGTCTTCCTGACCTGGGGGTGATCCCACAACTCGCGGGGCACAGTCTCAACGCCGCTCTCCAGTAGTATCACTCTAAGTCTCGGTATACTCCGGGGGAGTCCACTCGCCACGCCAGAGCTCCCTCCTATAGGCCTCGAGGAGCCGTAGGGGGACTCCCTCGAACTCTGCTGCCGATACCACGTCCACCCCCGCAGGGGCTCCCGCCCTAATGTCGGATACTATCTCCCCGTACTTCTTATCCCTCGCTAAGTGGTGGTCGACTACAACCCTCCGCGGCCTTAGAGTCCTTAAAACCTCCCTAAGCCCCCTGAAGCCTGCCTCTACAGCCTCTACAGGCACCTTATAGCCAGCAAAATAGGTGGGAGGACCGTCTATCACTAGTACGTCAATACGTCCCTGAGAGCTAAGCCACTTAACGGCCTCTTCGTCTACGGGGCCCTGGACATCGCTGCCGAAGATTACCCTACCCTCGTCGCACTCTATAAGGGCCATTATGACCTTGCCAACCTTCGTGCCGGGCTCACCGTGCCAGACGGGGGGTGAGAAGGTGAAGCGGACGCCCTCGAATACATGCGAGCCTCCATCAGCATAGACTACATCAGCCTTCTCCTCGACACCACCTTTCACTAGGAACCTATGGGCCCTGATCCTCTGGCTCGTGTTTATGTCCGACTTGGGGTGTTTGACGAAAATCTTCTTTCCGAAGTAGAGCTCTGGCTCGTTCGCTATGTAGTGATCGTAGTGGTAGTGTGTTATAATAGCTACATGCGAGTCCATCAGTAACTCCCTAATCCTCTCAAGGCTCCTCTCCAATTCCTCTATTTCAACTTCGTGAGGCGGTAGCCCATAGCGGCGGGGCGCGAGACTGGCTCCTAGATCGACAGCTATGGAGAGGCCACACATTTCAATGTAGGTAGCGAGGCTCCTCACACCCATGCTATCAGCTGCCACCACCCGAACCCTCACCGCCTACCACCTCGGCCTTGGCTTTACGCGCAGCCTCGAGGAAGTCCTCCCAGCTAATTGGAAGCCATTCCCTGAGTTCATCGAACTTCTCGGCCCTAATCACCCTCCTACCACCCCTGGACTCGGATGCCCGCATCACCTCGACGAAGAGCCTTCTAGAGACGTCCCTCTTACTCATCGATGATACTATGGCTCTTTCGATATCCCCCCTATAGAGGAACCTGGCCTTGAGGAGGATCTCGACGATCCTGTTAATCCTGTCTGGTACACCTATTATTGAGCCCCTTAGAGTTATCCTCCTAGGCTTACCCCAAGGCACCATGCGGTCTAGGACTCTGCTGATGCCGCGCCGCGGGATTAGGTCTACTATTCCCCCTATAAGGAAGGCTTGAGCCTTCATCACGTCTTCGGGCGTGAGATCCTCAGGGGCGTCGGGCCTCAGTATTATTATCTCCTCGGCCCCGACACTCCAGAGTAGCTCGTTAGGTCTAGCGCTGGTTATCAACGCCTTATTTCTCCCCATGAGGGTCTGCAGGCTCTCTTTTATATCCCCAGTGGCGCTCGTAAGGGCTAGATGGCGATCCCAGAGATACTCTCTTACGACCGAAAGACTCATCGCAACCTGAATTCTGAGCTTGGCTATTTCCTCCTCGGAGTGGAGCCTCCAAAGGCCTAGATCTACCGCTATGAGGGGGAATGGGGGGTCGGGCAACCGGGCTTCTAAATCCCTCCAACTAATCTCGCCATCGCCAGAGACTACCTCGGCCTCATAGCGCTCAAGGCCTTTCCCCCCATGTATTGTTAGTACCCTGCCTTCGAATACTTCCTTCCAGATGACCCCCGCTAGACCCTTTGATTCCCTTATAGAGTACTCATTAACAAGCATCTCCACAGCGAGTCTCTGAAAGCCTAATCTCGCCAGTTTCTGTGAAGAGATCCACACGCGCGGTCTTACGCCGTAGTAGGCATAATCAACTAGGAGCTCCTTTAGAGCGTGACCCGGTGTTGGCGATATACCCCCCTCCATCGTCAATCCTATCGTGTACCTCCCCCGAGACAATCGGTGGGGAGGCCTAATTTACACGCGACATCAATCCCGCTTCATCCATTTATCCAAACCCACACCTCTAGAAGCATTCGAGGCCTCTCCTGTAACCTTTCCTCCAAACCCGTACCTCCTAAGCGTTGACCACGAATATCTCACTATCGGGGGCCGCGAACCCGCCTCTAGCTGCTTCCTAACCCACTCAACAGTCCTCGGGTCGGAGGGGTAGCCGCTGCCGGAGACGCCATAAAGGCTGGCCAGCACCCTTATCCTGGTATCGCGTAGGTGCTTAGCCACTATGCTGGCAGCGGCTACATGGGGGTAACGTCTGTCGGCCTTCTCCTCAATGACTAGGAGTCCCCTAAACCCCATTCTCTCCAGCTCCGAGGGTAGGATGCGGGGCTTCCCATACCTATCAATCTCGATAGCAGCTATCCACTCGATACCTCCCAGCCTCTCCGAGAGATTCCTGATAATCCTCAGTATAGCCCTCTCCGTCAAGACGGTCAAGTTCTCCCTGTCTATGGCCTCGGGAGGCACTGTAACCACGGAGATCATGCCGAGCCTGCAGATCCTCCTATAGAGCCTCGACCTACTATCGGGTGATAGGAGCTTGCTATCCTTTACGCCGATCTCCACTAGCCTCTCGGCAACCTCGGGCGGCGCGGCGAAGCCTGCGACGAACATCTCTCCCACTAGGCTACCACGGCCGGCCTCGTCTACACCTACGACTACCTTCGGCCTTCCCTCCACAGCCTCCTGCCTCCTTCATCATACGCGACACAAGCCGGAGTAATAATCCCCTCAGCGTTTGCACATGGATGGGGGGCTAGGGGATCGAGGCTATGCGCTCTAAGGCGCTAAACAGGTTTGAAGAGAGGTTAAGGAGTATAAGGGAGAAGCTGATATCTATAGATGTCCAAACCCTTGGGGATCATGTAGGCATGCTCGTGCTCGAGACCTTAAAGAAGATTAAGGCTAAAGACAGAGAATCGCTCTCATCATCATTGAGAATGATGTCCTCTACCATTAGAGAGTATGTGCCCTTCAGCTTTTCTGCGCTCCTGATCGGCGACATTCTAGATATAACCGCGTCTAAGCTAGATCAGAACTCCCTCGATCCCAGCGAGGCATTGGAGAGTGCTGAGGCTGCGTTAAAGAGGCTACTAACATACTCCACATCAAGCCTGAAAAAACTCGCAATAAACCTTGCAAGACACATAGATACTGAGTCGAAGGTGCTCGTGCTAGGCTATACCAATGCGCTCTTCAAGATACTCTCATTAACCTCGTCTAAGATAGAGACGATATACACCCTCTCATTCTGGCCACTAATGAGTGGGAGGGGGTTTGCGGTAGAGTTGAGGAGTAGGGGGCTCAACGCGATACCATGGCCCGACTCAGCCGTTTCCCAGGCAGTATCGGAGTCAGACTACGTAATCATATCTACTGTGGGGGTCTCCGCCGAGGGAGTATTCATAGCCGAATCCGGATCCTACGGTGCTACCCTGCTAGCGAGTAACGAGGGGAAAGACGTGATAGTACTTACAAGGGCGTGGAACTTTAGGTCTTCGACACCGGATAATATAGGAGAGATAACATCGGAGATCCCGCACCCACTAAAGAAAAATATATTAATGAAAATTAAAGTTTTCGACATAATACCCTTAGCAAAGGCGAGAACCATAGTAACAGATCTTAACGTCCTGCCAATCGATAATATCGATAGCCACACAATAAATGATTATTATACAAAAATTTTAGATAATATTTTATTAATTTAAAACTATCATTAATGCTCCTAGATCCACGAGTTACATTCATAGGAGGGAGAAGCGTGGCCTGCAATTCCGGAAGCCGACGACCCGGGGCGTCACGTCCCCGGTACTGGGGTCGCTGCCGAGAGCTAAAAATCAGTGGGTGTGCATGGAAGGCTCGGCGGGTGGCTAGTGCTTGGGTAAACTCTTTGGAACCGATGGTGTTAGAGGAGTTGTAGGCGAGAGCCTTACACCCGAGCTCGCTTTAAGGCTTGGAAGGGCGATAGGGGCGTACTTCGGCAAGGGGGCGCGGGTGCTAGTTGGCCGGGATGTCAGAGCGGGAGGGGCTATGATAGAATGCGCCCTAACCGCCGGCTTGCTAGCCGAGGGGGTGCGTGTATATAGCGCCGGCCTCCTGCCCACCCCCGCTCTCCAGTATGGGGTGAAGTCACTCGGATTCGATGGAGGAGTAATGATAACCGCAAGCCATAACCCCCCAGAGTATAATGGCGTAAAAGTGATAGCAGCTGATGGCATAGAGATACCCCGTGAGGACGAGAAGATAATCGAGGATTACTATTTTAGAGGCGTTTCGAGTAGCCTGCCCTGGAGGGAGTACGCCTACAATCCACAGGTTAGAGCCGACGTTCTCGAGACTTATATCAACGCAATAGTTGACATGGTCGACTCCGACCTCATTAGGAGAGCGGGACTGAAGGTTGTCGTAGACTGCGCTAACAGTGTGGGCTCCCTCGCCACACCTGAGGTTCTCAGGAGACTGGGGGTCAAGGCTCTCACGCTAAACTGTAATTTGAACCCCGAGTTTCCGGGCCGCGAGCCGGAGCCGACGGTCGAATCCCTCCGGGTGGCCGCTGAAACCGTGAAGATATATGGTGCCGATTTTGGGGTGGGCCATGACGGTGACGCGGATAGAGCCATAGTAATAACTGATGAAGGGGAGGTTATTTGGGGTGATAGGAGTGGCACGCTGCTAACAGAGTTCTCCGCCGAGGAGTGGAGGGAACTTCCTCGCCGCACGTACACGGGTGTTTCGAGTAGCATACTGGTAGAGCAGTACCTGAACCCGCTGGGGATTAAAGTCGTGTGGACTCCCGTGGGCTCTGTAGTGATATCACGCATGATCCAGAGGGATGGCGGAGCCATATCCGGCTTCGAGGAAAACGGTGGATACATGCACGTGCCACACCATATAGTGAGAGACGGCGCCATGACGACTGCACTCATGGCCTACATGCTCGCCAAGGAGAGAGGCAGTCTCTCTGAGAAAGTCAAGAAACTCCCGAGGTACTACCCCATAAAGACTAAGATCCCCATGAACAGGGAGAGGGCGTTATGCGCAGTCGAGGCCGTTAAGAAGTACTACAGCGGCTACAGGCAGGTCACCATAGACGGGGTAAAGGTGATAGGAGACGACTTCTGGGTCTTAGTGAGACCTAGTGGCACAGAGCCGGTGTTGAGGATCATGCTCGAGGCCAGAAGTAAGGAGAAAGCCGAAAAGCTCCTAGAAGAAGTCAAGAGAGCCATAGACGAGAGCTGTGGACCGCGGAGGTGAAGAATGTGAGGTACTACTTCCTAGAGCTACTCGCATGCCCCGTGTGTAAGCATCACCCACTCCTACTCTACCCCATAGAAGTCGAGGACAGGCCCATTAACGAGGAGACGTTGGCGAAGGTGAGGTGTAGGAATTACTGCGGGTACCTGAGGAGGCCTGCCAGTGAAGTCGACATGAATACATGTAGAAGGTGCTCTAGGATTTATATAAAGACGGGTGTGCTTATCTGCGAGCGCTGTGGTAGATGGTATCCTATACTAGACGGTATCCCGAGGATGCTCGACGACAAGTATAGGAGGAGGATGGACGACATCCGCTTCCTTAGGAATTATTACGACAAGATACCCGAGGAAATTAGAAAGCTAATGAAGAACCCTGATCCATCGCAGCTCCTAGAAGAGCAGGGTGCCTAAGCTTGGAAGGGCTACTCGGATGCCGTGCCCGCTGGAGCGCCTTTAATGAGCCCTTAGGTCTACCGGTTTCAGTCGAGTGCACAGTCAACAGCCGCATAGAGAGTTTCCACGATGCAGTCTCCCTAGCTGGGGATGCATCCAGTTTTATAGGGGATCTTTTAGGCGTTGAAATCCGCATCGACGCCAAGCCGTCCTGGGAATTCGTGGGGTCGTCATTTAACCTCTACAGCTTCAGAGCATACTGCCCCCAGTCCACGCACGGCGTCCTCAGGGTGGTAGAGTATGGCGGGTATGCACTTAACATATCAGGCGCCCTGCCGGGGGCTTGCGCTGAGAGAAGCCTCCCACGCGAGCGGGGCTTTAACCTGGAGGATGTACG
>JALSQM010000045.1 GCA_026985385.1 Acidilobaceae archaeon
GTCGGACTCGTGGGTAGAGAGCCTCAAGTAAATCTTGAAATTCTGACTTAGATCCGCCCTCCAGAGGCGGGAGCATTGTTGCCCTCGCGAATCCTCGGGAGCCACCGGGGCTTCTAGGCCGGCGGTCCCCGAGCTGGTGGCCCCGAGTTTAGTTATTAAGTATCTCTTTCCGCGCCTATCCCTTGGAGGCTACGGGTATGGCTGACGCTGTGACTGTTAGGCTTCCTCGAAGCGTGGTGGAGAGGCTTGAGAGGGAGGCTAGGAGGCTGGGCTTAAGCCTTGAGGAGTATGTGCTGGAGCTCGTCCTAAGGGATCTCGACCCGGTGGAGAGGGCTAGAGAGTATGTCGAAGCTGCCCACGACCTACTGGGTCAGGCGCGGGAGGAGCTGGGTAAGGGTGATGTCCGACAGGCCGCGGAGAAGGCTTGGGGTGCTGCAGCGCTAGCTGTTAAAGCATATGCTGAGTGGAGGGATAGGGAGAGGCTTGCCAGCCACGGGGAGTTGTGGAGGTACTCTAGGAAGATGATGGATGAGCTAGGCGAGTGGGTTTACGACTCGTGGATGGCCGCTACCGGGATGCACGTATGCTTCTACGAGGGCTGGTGTACCGAGAGGCATGTAGAGGAGGCTCTCAGGAGGATACAGAAGCTTGTAGAAGAGGTTGAAGAGAAGCTGAGATGAGTAATAGAGGAACTAAAGAACCGTTGAACCAGCGTTCCCCAGAACCCATTTTAGGTAAAGATGGGCTGCCCTACCACATTACCGTCAACTACCGAGACGGAGCCCTCCACGGCATTGAACCTCCGGGCTGAGGCCCTAATTCAAAAACCATCGGCGGGGCCAGCCGCCCACCTTCTAGATGTAACTTTGCTCGGGGAAATCCTTAATTTGACCTAGCCTCTCCAAGGTAGCCTGTTAATGTCGAGGGTTTTAGGGGGTATTAATGATGAGATAGGTTCTAGCTGTGTGGACTATAGGAGGCTAGGAGCGCCCTGTAGGTAGGGTGTCGAGCCTCCATCTCACGGCGCCTCCGATGTAGATTAGCGCTGGGGGCCTGGGCTTCGCTGTGGCGGCGAGTTCTCCGGCGGGTCCTAGGGTTAGCTTTGATTTGGGGGTCGAGGCCGACTCTACTATCGCGGCTGGGGCCTGGGGGCCCAGGGTCTCCGCTGCTAGGCCGAGTATCTCGGCTGCCCTGGAGGCGGCCATGAGTACCACTAGCGAGTCGCTGGCCCTCATCGCCGCTTCAAGCCTCTCCCTGGGCAGGGGGGTGCCCCCCGCTAGGGTGCCCGTGGCGACTGTGTAGACTCTGCTATACCCCCTGCTGCCGAGGGGTAGGAGGTGCTCGGCGCTGGCTGCAACGTAGCTCGGGATCCCGGGTACGACCTCGCATGGGATCCCCCTAGAGAGTAGGTAGGCGCACTCCTCCTCCCCCCTCCCGAAGGTTAGGGGGTCGCCCCCGTGGAGCCTCACCACCACGAGTCCCTCCCTGGCGAGCCCCTCGAGGAGCCTGTTTATCTCATCCTGGCTCATAGCGTGCCTGCCAGGAGCCTTGCCGGCGTACACCAGCCTGGCTCCCCGCTTGGCCTCGCCGAGGAGCTCCCCGGGGACGAGTCTATCATACACTACGGCATCAGCGCTCCTCAGGAGGCGGAGGCCCTTAACAGTGATTAACTCGGGATCCCCGGGCCCAGCACCTACGATATAGACCCTGCCGGGGCCAGCCAACACTCAGCCCCCCTTCCCACCCGCCTTGAGCAGCACCAGTATCCCCTGAGCCCTGGCCTTAACGTGTCCCAGGCCCTCTGGGATCCCCCGCTCCATCAGCTCGAGCACGTCTCTGGCTATCTCTTCCAAGTGACGCCTCGCGTGCTCTGGTGTCAGGGGCTTCTCCGCCTCGAGCTTCCTGCCGCCCTCCATGAAGCCCTCAGGGTAGTACCAGTCCTTGAACCACGTGAAGCCGCGGGTGAGTAGCTTGTAGCCGAGCCTCGTGATCGGGGGTGGGATCCCCAGCTCCAGCTCCCTGGAGGTCGCGGGGTCCCACTCGTACTCTATGTAGAGCCTCCCGGCGGGGCCCATCCTCGATGCTAGGAGGTCTAACAGCAGGTCCTCGACTAGGCCGTCGAAGCTAACCCCGCAGGCCCTAGACGCTACATTGTGGATCTCGACCCAGGCCCTGTAGTAGGGGGGTCTACCCCTGAAGACCTTGAGGTGGAAGAGCGGCTCACTACACCCCCCGACCTCGACGCGGGCCTCAACGTTGCTCTCCTCGGGGAACCTGCCACGCCGCACCCTACCCCTGAGGGCCGCCGAGCCCCCCAGGCTAAGGCCGGCCTTGAGGGCCTCCAGTATGCCTTCAGCGTCGACGCTCAAACCCCCTCAACCCCCGAGGCTCCGAGGGAGGCCTCCAGGCTCTTGGCCAGGCGGGCCGCCTCCTCGGCTAGATCCTCGGGCCTCCCACCCCTGAGCCTCGCCCAGAGGGCCCTCGAGCCTTCTGGGGAGTAGACGCCTACCGTGAACACGAGCCCCTCCCCAGCGGCCTCGGCTGTGCCCCCAATGGGCCTCCCGCAGGCGCCGCCCAGGCTCTCGAGGTAGACCCTCTCGGCTAGGGCCTCGGCCCATGCCCTCGGCTCTGAGGCTCCGCGGAGGAGCCTGGCCACGCTCGACTCTGAGGGTGCCACGATCGCTATGAGGCCCTGGCCCGGAGGTGGGGTGTAGGGTATGAGTGGGAGCCTCACCCAGGGCCTCTCGACGCCGAGCCTCTCGAGGCCGGCCTCGGCTGCTACGAGGTAGTCTGCCCTTCCCTCGTCTAGCCTCCTGAGCCTCGTGTCTAGGTTGCCCCTTATCCACGTGGCCTCCACGCGGGGGTTCGCGTGGAGTATCATGGCCCTCCTCCTAGCGCTCCCAGCCGCCACCCTGGAGCCCGGGGGGAGCCTCTCGGGCTGCAGGGCCTCCAGGCCCTTCCTGGGTACGAGGGCCTCGTAGCGGCTCCCCCGGGGCGGCACCGCCACTATCTCGAGGCCGTTGGGGAGCCTTGAGGGGAGGTCCTTCATGCTGTGGACTGCCACGTCGGCTAGGCCCTCCAGTACGGCCTTGTCGACCTCCCTCTCGAAGGCGCCCCGGAGGCCCGTCAGGTATATGGGCTTGTCCCTCACCACGTCGCCCCTCGTTGTGATCTTCAGCACTGTGTAGGAGAGCCCGGGGATCCTCTTTGAGAGCCACTCCATAGCTATCTCTACCTGCCTCAGGCTCAGCCTGCTACCCCTCGCCGCCACCCTCAGCCTGGGCATGCCGGCACCTCCTCAGGCTAGGGCCTCCCTCGCCGCCTCCCTCAGGGCCCTCCTGGTCTTGTCTAGCTCCTCCTCGCCGTGGACTATGCTCGTGAATATTGTCTCGTGCATGCTGGGGGGTATGAGGATCCCCCTCTCTAGGAGGGCCCTGTGGAGCCTCTGGTGCGCCTTAGCGTCGGCCCTCGCG
>JALSQM010000046.1 GCA_026985385.1 Acidilobaceae archaeon
TCTGGCAATACTCTTCGTCCTCCCCTTCGCCTTTAAGATAATGATAGTCACCTCATCCGCCGTCGTGGGCCCTAATAAACTTGTCGCGTTCTCGGACATCGAGAAACTATTCGATACGATAGTACTCATATCGATAGCTACGGGTCTAGCGTTCGAGGCCCCCCTCATAGTCTATATCCTAATATATCTCGGAGTCGTGGATGAGAAGTGGTTCCACGGCGATAACCTCAAGTTCCTCTTCCTCGCCAGCATGTTCCTCGGAGCCGTGATAAGCCCTGACCCCAGCGGCTTGGGCATGGTTGTTATAGGTACCTCGATGTTCCTAGCCATAGTGGCGGCTGCGCGCCTCGCAGCGAAGAGGAAGAGCCCGCACGCTGGGGAGAGGATGGCTAGGAGGAGGAATAGGCCTCCCGCTAAGGTGCCAGCGGTCGCCGGCGTAAGTGCTCCAGCCTAATAATGAGTGGAGACTCTCTTGAAGGGGGATGGTGCCGGCATGCTTCTCGTGGAGGAGAGCCTCCAAGGCATCCTCGGGGAGGGGGTTGCTGGGGAGAGGAGTGTCTCCAGGGAGTCCATGAGGGAGGAGATCCTGAAGGCCCTCGACTCCGGCGAGGTGGTAGCGGCCCTATACAGGGGGGCCTGGGAGGAGTACCCGCTGGTGGTAAGGGAGGCGAGGAGGGAGGGGTTGAACCCCTACCTCTACACCCCCATAGATCGGCTCGAGCTAACCCTAGCGGCCCCCGTGAGCCCCTCCGACCTCGTAGCAGCCAAGTACTCGGCCGCCCTAGCGTCCATGGCTGATAAGGCGCTTACGCGTTTGAGCCCTAGTAAGAGCGTGGATAGGAGGACGCTACTCTTCAAGCCCCTCCAAGGCGTGATGGAGTACGTCCCAGCGCCCATACTCTTGAACCCCTCCATATGCGGCTCTTGGAGGCACTGTAGGCTCTGCCTGGACGCGTGCCCCCATAATGCCCTGGAGGGTAAGCCGCCCATGGTAGACGCATCCAAATGCACCGGCTGTGGCGTCTGCAGTGCTGTCTGCCCATTCGGCTTACTCTTCATGCCCCAGTGGAATGTGAAGGCTCTGACCTACATGCTCGACAGGCTGAGGAAGTCGACAGATAAGCCGGGAGTGATTGTGGGGGTGTGCGATTCCATGCTTGGGGAGCTTTCCAACCACTTGGAGGGCCTCGATGTAGAGTATCCCGTAGTCTTCATCCATATACACTGCCCCGGCTGGCTCACGGAGTTCCACATGCTCGAGGCGGCCCTCTCGGGCTTCGATGTCGTGATAGCATGCAGCGATGACAGAGTGGCGGAATGCAGGGACGGGGGCGCCTCGGAGAGGTGGCTTAAGGAGATGGAGCCCCTAGGAGCATACCCCGCCATAATCCGCTCGCCCGAGGAGCTAGCGGAGACGCTAGCGTCCTACAAGCCCCGGTCGAGGCCGCTCAGGGGGGTCGAGCACTTAACTGTGGATAAGACTGCAGCCTACAGTATCCTCGAAGCGTACGGCGTTGAAGAGGCCTCCTTCTCAACGCCCATAGTAGGCTACCCCGAGGTCGACGAGGAGAAGTGCCTGCTCTGCGAGGCGTGCTCGAACTCCTGCCCCTACGGCGCCCTCAGGCTCTCGGCGGAGGGCGACGAGTTCAAGCTCGTATTCGACGCCAGTAAATGCACCGCCTGCGGCGCCTGTGAGGCATCCTGCCCCTACGGCGCCCTCAGGTTGTCGTACAGGTTCTCTAGGAGCTTACTCGGTAAGAGCCACGTACTAGCCAAAGACGAGGTTGCCAGGTGTAGGATGTGCGGGAGGCCCATAGGAAGCCTCAAGCACCTCAAGGCCCTCGAGAAGAAGCTCAGGGAGTCTGGTGTGGACGAGTGGGTCATAGAGCAGCTGTGGCTATGCCAGGAGTGTAAGGTAAAGAGGCTCCTGGGGGGAGGCGCTAGGCGTAGGATCTAGGAGTGGCGCAGGCTCTTCAGGAACTCCCTTATCTCGTCTATAGTTTCGGGGTTCTCGAGCACGCTCAGCTCCCGCGGCTCTATGCCGCGGGCTAGGTCTCTTATCACCCTCCTCGTGATCTTACCGCTCCTCGTCCTCGGCAGGTCGCTGACTATGAATACCCTCTCGGGCCTGAATGCCTTGCCCAGCCTCTCCTCCACCATCCTCTTCAGCTCCTCCTCCAGGCCTTCAGTCTCCCTACCGGGTCTGGGTATGGCGAAGCAGACTATGACCTCGCCCTTGAGCTCGTGCGGCACCCCCACGCACGCCGCCTCGGCTACGGCTGGGTGGCTCGTGAGTATGCCCTCGAGCTCTAGGCTGCCTATCCTCTTCCCGGCCACCTTTATCACGTCATCAGCCCTGCCCAGGATGTACCAGAAGCCGTCCTCGTCTATGAGGGCGTAGTCGCCGTGGTACCAGACGCCGGGGAACCTGCTCCAGTAGGTCTTAATGTACCTCTCAGGGTCCTTCCAGAGCCCACGGGTC
This sequence comes from Acidilobaceae archaeon, assembly GCA_026985385.1. GTDB lineage: Archaea > Thermoproteota > Thermoprotei_A > Sulfolobales > Acidilobaceae > Calypsonella. The sequence continues at coordinate 2,483 of JALSQM010000046.1, forward strand.
ATGCTCGGGGCAGGCTTCTTGGCTACCAGGTAGCCCGGTACCCCCCTAACAGGCCTCCCCTCGTCGTCGAACACGTCGACGTCCATGCCTAGGCCTGGGCCCCAGAGGGTCGAGGGCTTCAAGGGCACGACGGGGCTCGGCAGGAGGAAGCAGCCGAATATCTCGGTGCCACCGCTCAGGTTTATGAGGGGCCTCCTCTCCTTGCCGAGGTCCCTCATCACCCACATCCAGGTGTCGGGGTCTATGGGCTCCCCGGTGTTACCGAATGCCCTGAGGCTGGAGAGGTCGTATTCGTCTATTAGGTGGCTCGCCTCCCTCTTGAGGAGCCTGGCCGCCGTGGCGGCGAAGCCGAAGTGCGTGACCTTATACCTCTCTATGAGCTCCCAAGCCCTGCCGGGGTGCGGGTAGGTGGGGAGCCCCTCTACTACCAGGTGGCTGGCCCCCAGGAACTGCGTTCCAATCACCTGCCAGGGCCCCATCATCCACCCTATATCGGTTATCCACCACAGCTTGTCACCGGGCTCCTCCCAGCCCGGGTGTATGTCGAGGTTGAAGTAGTGCTCCTTCGAGGGCTGGAGGAGGGTTCCAGCGTGGCTTATCACCGCCCCCTTAGGCTTGCCCGTTGTGCCGCTCGTGAAGAGTAGTAGCGCGGGGTGCTCGGGGTCAACCTCGCGGGGCCCCGGGTCGGAGCGGGCCTTACCCTTCACGGCGTCGCTCCACAGCTCATCCCTACCATCAACCCACGGCATGTCCCTTCGGTGCATCCTCTCTACGACGACGACCCTCGGCTCGGGGGCCCCCTGCTTCCTAGCCAGCTCCACCGCCTCGTCGGCGCTCTCCTTCAGCTTAATGAGCCTCCCCCTCCTCAGGTAGCCGTCGACTGTGACTAGCACCTTAGCCTCAGACTGGGCGAGCCTCTCAGCCACAGCCGGGGGGGCGAACCCCGAGAAGATGGGGCTGGCAATAGCGCCTATC
>JALSQM010000047.1 GCA_026985385.1 Acidilobaceae archaeon
TATCGTCATCCTACACCACCAGTCTAAACATTACTAACGTAATGCTTATTAGGGTTCCGTCACAGTAATAGTAAGATGACGTAAGATATGTGTAGAGGTGGTGTGTGGTGCGTGGCCTGTTAGGCCTGGTGGAGACTGACATGGAAGGGCTGGTCTGGGAGCTTGAGGGTGCGTGCGTACTGCGGGAGCACCTGCTACTGGTGGCTGTGGAGCGCGCTATAGAGACGCTGGAGCGGCGGCTAAGGGACCCGGGAAGCGTGCTAGAGGCCTTCAAAATCCTGCTACGAGAGGCCAAGCTAGGGAGCGAGATAGACCTGGCGAGATACGGGGTATGGGTCAGCGACACCGCCTCAGCCCTAGTCCTAGAGGCAGAGGCATACCCCGCCAGCCCTAAGAGTCAGGTTCAGGTGCAGGGCGGGCAGCCCAGCCCCGGCTCCAAAGCAGGCGAGGCGGAGACGTAGTCAACCATTAACTACGCAAGATCCAGACCATACATGTTATCTTCTTTTTAGTATACGTGTTCTCATACTCCTGCTATTCTAGGCTTTAACATCTGACTTGTAGTTAGGTTATCTACGGGCTAACTCCCTATAAGGGTAGAGGGCGACCATACCATGACTAGACGGTTGGCTGGTGAAGTCGGGGAGACTCTCATGGGCTACGTAGTTAAGCGGATCAAAGGTCGCCTGTACGTCTACGAGCAGTATCGTAGGGATGGTAAAGTGGTCACCAAGTACGTCGGTCCACTAGAACGCATTATCGAAGAATGGAAGGCCCTCAAGGACATGGGGTTGAGGGGCGGAGCCCCTAGGTGGTGGGCCCGGGGGGATTTGAACCCCCGACCACCCGGTTATCAGCCGGGCGCTCTACCGGGCTGAGCTACGGGCCCCTCGCGGCGAGGGTTCCTCGTGGTGTCTTATATCGGTTAAGGTAGCGGGGGAGGGTCTGTCTCATTTGTGCCTCAACGGCCGCCAGCGCCTCCCACCTAGTGGGGTGTCGCCCCTGTGCTCCCTGGCTTCAGGGACTTTAGCTCCTCGTCAACCTGCTTCTTTATTCTAAGGCGTGTCTCGCCGTCGGAGTCTAGGAGGCTATCTATCAGGTGCTGGGGGGCCTCCAAGGCTCCGCGGAGCTTCAGCTTGACTAGGGCCTTGTATGCTACGTAGTCTAGGTACTCTTTAGGCGCGGTCTCTAGGTAGGACTTGGCGATCTCCCTCGCTATTCTGTAGAGTAGCTCAACGTCATCATATGTTGCCACGATGAGTGCCTCCCCGCTGCCCTCACTCGCCATGTCGTAGAGCGATTCTAGTATGTCTTCTTCGAGTATTATTAGGAATCCCCTGTCCCCCGTTTTAGCCACGACTATGTCCCCCTCGATATCCTCCTCGGAGGCCTTGTAGACCTCCTCACCGTAGGATTCGGGGTACACGTAATAGACTACTCCATCGTCCTGAACTGCAACGTAGACGCTTGATCTGCGCCCGGTAACCTCCTCGACGAGGCTCGTTAGGAACCCCCAGGCTAGGAGTGCGGCCTCGCTTAGGTCACCCTCATCGCTAGGATACTCATCCAATGGCCCCCCACCCCCTGAGCCTCCAGCCTCCCCAAGGGGCCCGGGGTCGGCGATTAGGGCGCCGTCTAGGGGGTCAGGGGCCTCTCCCTCGGCGCCGCCGCCCAAGAGGGGGGCGCCCGGCTCCTCTAGAACCCTGAGGGCGCCCTCTATCATGTGCTGCAGTATCCTCTCGGAGGCGAGGTAGGCGGCCAGCCAGGCGCCCACGAGGATCAAGGCCTCTAGGGGGAGAGGTATGAGACCTCGGAGGAGGGCGAGGATAGGGCCGACAACAACTATCACCGCCACGAGAGCTAGTAGAGCCCTACCCCTCCTATCGAGCCTAACCCTGATCAGCTGCTCCACCCCGGAACCCTAAGCGCCCTCCCCGGGCACCATGGGGGCCTAAGTCTTCCAGCCTATTTAATAGATACCTCTGCACCCTCCACCCCCACGCTATATAAGGGTGTGGTGGGGAGTCCGAGGGCTATGCCGGAGCGGGTCTTCACCCTTAATAGCTTCTCCTGGGGTGCGGTATCCTTGTCGCCTTGGGGGTTGCATGGGTTGGGGGCTGTTGTTTTAGCCACTAATGATGATGGCATTGAGGCCCCGGGGCTCAGGGCCCTCGTGGCTGGGCTGGCTAGGGCCGGGTTTAGGGTGTACGTCTCAGCCCCTCGGAGGCCGTCGAGTAGTATGGGGAAGGCGCTCCGCTACCCCGCGCGCTACGGGAGGATCCCCTTTGAGGGGGCTGTGAGTGCCTGGTGGGTCGACTCCACCCCCGCCGCTGCCGTCGTGGCTGCGCTCCGTTACTTCTTAGACGAGCCTCCTAGGGTGGTTGTCTCGGGGATCAACAGGGGGCCCAACATGGGCGTAGAGGATCTCCTGACCAGCGGTACCATAGGGGCGGCGATTGAGGCCTCCCTCCACGGGATACCCTCCATAGCAGTGAGCCTTGCAACTGATGAGGGCTGGGATATAGGCGACTACAGTGAGGCCGCTAGGCTCGCCGCCGCCCTAGCCAGGGCGGTCGTCGAGAACCCCCCACCACCTGGGGGGCCGAGGCTCCTCGTAGTCAACGTACCCGAGGGGAGGCCCAGGGGTGTGAGGCTCACCAGGCTGGCCTGGAACGACTACCGCATACCCCTAAGGGAGAGGGAGCAGGGGATCCTCGAGCCGGTGCCCCACAGCTATAGGGAGAGGTACTGGGATAGAGGCCCCGGCACCGATGTTGAAGCGGTGCTTAACGGCTACGCCTCCGTGACCCCCGTGTGCCTGGCAGCGCTCCAGCAGCCGCGGGGGCTCGAGTGGGCCCGGAGCCTCGTGGGCAGGGTCGAGGAGATCCTGGGCGCCCCTAGACGTTGATCACCGCAAGCTCTCCGGGCACCAGGAGGCGGGGGAGCCTCCGCCTCCTAGCCTCGGCGAGGCTTGGGGGGCTCAGGTGGAAGGCGACAGCGATCCCCACTCCGGCCTCCTCGACGGCTAGCCTCCACGCCGTGGAGACGCTCATATGCATCTCACTCACACCCTCCCCGCCATGGCCCGTGGGGAGTGTGGAGTCGACGACTGCAATCCTATACCCCCTAAGGGCCTCCGCCAGGCGGTGGTCGTAGGCGGTGTCAGCCGTGTAGGCTAGGAGCCCATCGCCGCCCTCGTAGACTAGGATCCCATATGTGGGCACCTGATGCCTAACCCTGAAGGGGGCCATCTCGAGGCCTCCCCCCAGGGCCACGCTGGACCCGGGTTCGAGTACCTCCACCCTAACCTCCCTGCCCCTAGGCAGGGCCTCCACGAGCCTGGAGGACAGCCTCTCAGCCACCTCCCCGGGTAGTATGACGCGCAGCCCGGGGCAGCCCTCGGCCCCCCTGGCGCTTAGAAGCTCGCCCATCCCAGCCCAGTGGTCTGCGTGCTCGTGGCTCACATACACGGCGTCGATCTCGCAGGGGCTGAAACCGGCCTGGAGGAGCCTAGAGCAGCAGGAGGAGCCGCAGTCCACGACCACCCTAGCCTCGGGGGCCTCCAAGAGCAGGGAGGGCCCCGCGTAGCCCGGCGGCGGATAGGCGCCGCCCGCCCCCAGTATGTGGACGGACAGGCTCACGGTGGAACCCCGCCTATCAGCCGTAGGCCCCCGCGGGGGTTTAACACGCGCCACGCCAGGGCGGCGGCGAGGCCGTGGCGGCCCATGACTAGTGCGACGTGGTTGCCGAGGCCCAGCCCGCTGCCGGCCGGGGGCTCCGCTAGCTCGACCTCGACCTGGGTCTCACACTGGAGGCCCCTCCAGGGGGCCCCCGAGGCTATGTGAGCCTCCGCCACGACCGCCCCGCCTCCATCTGGGGAGGCCTGGAGCACCGTGGCTGGGACGCCCTCCGGGATCCACAGGGAGAGCGTCGGGCTCCTACCCGTTATGAAGTGCCCCTCAACACCGTGGGCAAGCCCGAGGCTGGGGGAGGCCCCGCAGTGGGCTAGGCCCAGGCGGCGCCCCCTCACCCAGGCCGTGTTGGCGAGGAACCCCGGCTTCAGTGCTGTGGACTGGAGCACGTGTAGCGATAGTGTAGCCGCGACGTCCCCCTCGCAGCCGACTGTAAGCCCCTCCATGTTGAGCAGGGCATGCGCCAGGCAGGCGTTGGAGCCCAACTCCTCCATGAATGAGGGGCATGAAGGCGCCAGAGAGTCAAGGCCCAGCTCGCCCGCGAGCCTCTTCAGGGCGGCGTAGACCCTCAGGGCGTCCCTCAAGGCCTCCCGAGTGGCCTTCACGTGGATGGCCCCCCTGGTGAGGGCGGGCGGGGGCTCGGGGGGATCCCGGGGCGCCCTCTCCAGCAGCTCCTCCACCCTGACGCGGGTAACCTCCACCCCAAGCCTCTCGGCGAGGCCCGTGCCGGGTTCCACGATCCATGAGGGGGGGTCCCCTATGAGGCCGAGCCTAGAGCCCCGCGTGGCCCACGCCGCCCTGAGGCCCCTCACCACAGCCTCGAGCCCCGCGAGCGTGGATTGGTCACCCACCCCTAGGGGGCCCAGCGTTAGGGCGGCGGCTCCCAGCTCCCCTAGTTCGCCTCTAATCGAGGCCAGGCTTGAGGCGCTGTTAGCCACGGGCAATCCCAGAACCGCGACGGGCCACGTGCTCCTCGCTATCCCCAGCGCCTCCCCCTCAGTCCCCCCGGAGGCTAGCACCACCAGCAAGCCGTCACACTCATCCCCGGGCTCCTCCACCCTCCGCGCTCTCAGGCCCAGCCTGGCGAGGTCTGCCTCCAAGAGGCGGGCCACGATGTCCCCCCGCCTTCCGGAGCCAGCCTCTAGGATAATGTAGCAGAGCCTAGCCCTGCCGGCGCGCCTCCAGCCCCTAGCCACCAGCGCCCCCCATGCTCTACGGGCGACCGGCTGTTAAGCGTGGAGCGCCCCCTGAGCCTGTGGGAGGGGTGGCGTGGCCAGTAGGCCCTCCGTGCTCGTGGTGGACTTCGGGGGGCAGTACGCGCACCTGATAGCTAGGAGGCTCCGCGGCCTAGGGGTCTTCTCGGTCCTCGCGAGCGCTTCCTGGGGCCTCCGCGGCGTTGAGGGGGAGGCTTCAGGCCTCGACTTGAGGGGTATAGTGCTTAGCGGCGGGCCAGCCAGCGTGTGGGAGGCGGGCCACGACGGCATAGCGGAGTGGGCTATCGGGATGGGTGTTCCAGTGCTTGGCATATGCTATGGGCACCAGCTCCTAGCCAAGGTGCTTGGGGGGAGGGTGGGGAGGGCTCCCAGGGGCGAGTTCGGCCCCACAACGGTCGAGGTGCTTGATGAGGACGTCATATTGAGGGGTGCGCCCCCGAGGATCCGGGTCTGGATGAGCCATAACGACGCAGTCCTCGAGGCGCCCCCCGGCTCTAGGGTTCTAGCCAGGAGCCCCGGCTCGCCCGTGGCCGCCTTCGAGTATAGGCTAGGCGGCACAGTGGTTCACGGCGTCCAGTGGCACCCCGAGGTCACCCACAGCGAGTACGGTCTAGAGCTGCTCAGGAACTGGGCCTCCCAGACTGGTGCCCTGGGCACGTGGAGCCCCGGCGATATAGTGGGTGAGCTGGTTGACCACGTTAGGAGGGAGGTACCGCCGGGTGAGAGGGCTGTAGCAGCCGTCAGTGGCGGGGTAGACTCGACGGTAGCAGCGGTCATAGCCTCCAAGGCTCTCGGCGACAGGCTTACACCAGTCTTCATAGACCATGGCCTCCACCCCGAGGGGGAGGTCGAGAGGGCCCTACGCCTCCTAAGGGCCTCGGGGCTCGACCCGGTGGTTGTCGACGCTTCTAGGGAGTTCCTGGAGGCCCTGAGGGGGGTTAGGGATCCCGAGGAGAAGAGGAGGGTCGTCGGCAGGCTATACGGCGAGGTTCTGGCCCGCGAGGCGAGACGCCTAGGGGCCCGCTACCTAGTGCAGGGCACCATATACCCCGACGTAATAGAGTCCGGCGCCAGGCCGGGGGCAGACGTCATAAAGACTCATCACAACGTTGGAGGGCTCCCCAGGGATCTAGGCCTAAACGTCGTAGAGCCGCTCCGCTGGCTCTACAAGGACGAGGTGAGGGTGATCGCCTCAAGGCTAGGCCTTCCCAGGGAGCTCCTGGAGAAGCAGCCGGTCCCGGGCCCGGGGCTAGCCGTGAGGGTGGAGGGCGAGGTGACGCCTGAGAAGCTCAGGATACTCAGGAGGGCTGATAGGATAGTGAGGGAGGTTATAGAGTCCCACGGCCTTCAGAGGGGGCTCTGGCAGTACTTCGCGGTTCTAACGGCCTCCAAGGCTACGGGGGTTAAGGGTGACAGGAGGAGCTACGGCTACGTAGTAGCCGTGAGGGTTGTCGAGAGCAGGGAGGCGATGACTGCAAACATTGCAAAGCTCCCCTGGAGCGTCCTAGAGGAGATAGCGTCTAGGATAACGGGTGAAATACCCGAGGTGACGAGGGTCGTCTACGACATAACCCCGAAGCCCCCGGCGACTATCGAGTGGGAGTAGGAGGCTACGGGAACTCGATTACATACTCATCCGCCTCGAACCCAACCCTAGCGTGGCTGCCATCGCAGAAGGGCTTCCTCTTAGAGTGGCCGCACCTACACAGAACCGCCTTCAACTTACCGTCGACGAAGACTAGGTAGGGCCCGTTACGCCTTGCAACGATCTTAACCCCCACCCCGCAGACACCCCCCTCTCAACCCCTACCCTCTCCAGGGAGCATTTCTACCTTAGTACTGACCCGCAGCTCCACCGATTCCGTCGAGTGCTTCCAAGCCGGCTCAAGCGCCGCCTGATATCCCAGTAGGGCCCCGGCCGAGTTTCCGGTCGGGGGATGGGCTCTCATGTGGGCCTCTGCAATGAGTGCGAGAGGTATTAGGCCTTAAGCACGCCTCATCGGGGCCTCTAGGGCTCCTAGCGCTCGTGTCCGAAAGGGCCTTAGGCGTGAATTGCCTCCTATCAGGTGGTGGCGGGCGTGCCTGTTAGGGTCAGGGTTCTAGTTGATAACTCGGCTCCCCTGCCGACTAGGCTTCTCCCGGAGTACGGCTTCTCAGCCCTCGTGGAGGACGTGGGTGCGGGTGTGAGGATCCTCTTCGACACCGGCAGCAGCGGCTTACCCCTCGAGCATAACCTAAAGCTTCTCGGCGTTGACACTGCCAGCATAGACTACGTGGTGCTGAGCCACCGCCACTACGACCACACAGGGGGGCTTAGGAGGTTCCTAGAGCTCCGAGGCGGTAAGCCGGTCACCGTGATAGCTCACGAGGACCTCTTCACCCCCTCCTACGCCCGCCTCAAGGCGCTGGGCGGCTCCCTCGCCGACATAGGGATCCCCTACACTAGAGCGGAGCTCGAGTCTCTCGGCGCCCGCTTCCTGCTCGTTAGGAAGCCTGTTAGGGTAACGGATTCCATAGTGGTGTCAGGCGAGATACCCAGGGAGTGGGGGCCCAGCCACGCCTGGGGGATGCTGAGGCTCTCCGAGGGGGGCCTCGTAGAGGATAACATGAGGGACGACATGGCGCTCTACATCCACACCAGCGGAGGATTACTAGCGATAACGGGCTGCGGCCACGCGGGTGTTGAAAACATAGTGGAAAACGGCCTAGCCCAGCTGGGGGAGGAGAGGCTCTACGGCGTCATAGGAGGCCTCCACCTGCTAGGAGCCCCAGCCGACAGGCCCCCAGCTGTGGTTAAGTACTTGGAGTCCAAGAAACCAAAGGTGCTCGCAGCAATGCACTGTACAGGCCCCCTCGTCCAGGGAGTCCTAGCAGAGAGGCTCCCCAACGCCTACAGGCTAGCAGGTGTAGGCCTCGAAGTCGAGGTGGAATAGGCCCTTAACACGGGGATCACCCCAAGCCCCTTCTTTATATTAGGGTCGATAGCTTTACTGGGTAATAGAGCTTCTTCAAGGGGGTTCGATGTATGGTTGTCTTAATCGGGTACACTTCGCCTGCAAGGGAGGCTTTGACGACGTGGCGCGGCTCTAGAGGCCTTATTAATACTTTGATTGTATAGGGGCGGCCGCTACCCGCTTGGAGGACAGGCGTTCCAAGGATTCTGTGGAGGGACTCCTGAGAGCCCCTCACTATTACCTCTAGTCCATCGAGATTTAGCATTGCCCTGGATGGCCCAGGCTCCCTGGAGGACTCTATGATCTCAACAGCCTTGATCAAAGCTTCTTCTGGACTATGAGCTAGTATCCTGAGGATCCTCCTAGGGGGGTCTATCCTCTCTATCTCAACTCCATAGCTGGCTGTGACGACTGGGGCGTAGCGGGCTCCCAGCATCTTTAGGGCTGTGTATCGGTGGTGGCCATCTATTATCGTTAGTGTCCTCTTCTCCACTATTATGGGCCTGAGGACGGCGCCCGTCTCAGCTATGCTCCTCGCCACTTGGAGAGCTCTAGGCTTAGAGACTTCCTCGTGTGGCAGTAGCTCCTCGATTCTAACTAGGGTGGGGTGGTGGGCCACAATAGGCCTTCACCCCTCCAGTCTTGGTATATATGAGAGGTCTATGTTCTCGGGCTCTACGTCAACGAGTCTCCCGGCGAGGTAGTCATCGTAGCCCTTGAGGTCTAGGAGGCCGTGGCCGCTGAAGTTGAATGCTATCACCCTCCTCTCACCAAGCCTCTTGGCCTCGAGTGCCAGGTCTATGACGGCTTTAACGGCGTGCGCGGTCTCGGGGGCTGGTACGAAGCCCTCAGCCTGAGCGAATACCTTGGCGGCCTCAAACACCTCCGTCTGCTTGTAGGCCACGGGCTTCACGACTCCATGGTTGACTAGTATGCTAAGGCTCGGGGCGACACCGTGGTAGCGGAGGCCCCCAGCGTGGATGGGTGGAGGTATGTAGCGGTGCCCCAGCGTGTGCATCTTGAGTAGGGGTGTGAGCCCGGCGCTGTCGCCGTAGTCGTACCTATAGACCCCCCGGGTCATTGAGGGTGCCGCCCTGGGCTCAACGGCTATCACCTCTGCGTCGAGCTTGCCTCGAAGCTTCTCCTTTATGAAGGGATAGGTGAAGCCCGCGAAGTTACTACCACCACCCACACAGCCGACGAGGTGCGTTGGAGGATCCTCTCCCAGCTCCTCCAGCTGCCTCTGGGCCTCGAGTCCTATGACCGTTTGGTGTAGGAGGACAGCGTTGAGAACCGAGCCCAACGAGTACTTAGTCGCCGGGTTGGAGAGGGCATCCTCTATAGCCTCGCTAATAGCTATCCCTAGGCTCCCGGGATTGTCGGGGTCCTTCTTGAGTATCTCCCTGCCTACCCTCGTGAACCTGCTGGGGCTCGGGACGACCTCCGCGCCGTAGAGCTGCATGAGCACGCGACGGTAAGGCTTCTGCTCGTAGCTGACCCTAACCATGTAGACTCTCACCTTGACGTCGAAGAGTGCCCCTGCCAAGGCTAGGGCACTGCCCCACTGGCCAGCACCCGTCTCCGTAGTGAGCCTCTCGACGCCCTCACGCGACGCTATGTAAGCTTGGACTATCGCCGTGTTAGCCTTATGAGCCCCCGTGGGCAGCACGCCCTCATACTTGTAGTAGATCCTAGCAGGTGTTCCAAGCCTCTCCTCCAACCTCCTAGCCCTGAGGAGCGGGGTGGGCCTGCCCAGCTCCAGGTAGGCTGTTCTCACAGGCTCTGGTATCTCGATGAACCTCTCACTCGTAACCTCATGCTCGACTAGGCCTCTTGGGAATATCGCCTCCAAATCCTTGGGGCTCACAGGGCTTCCATCGGGCTTCCTAGGAGGCGGGATCTGCTCGGGGAGATCCGGCACGATGTTATACCAATACCGGGGTAGGAGATCCTCAAACTGAGGAGCGCGGAGCCTCAAAGAGGCCGGATCCATTGGCGCAACGATATCACCACGCTCGCCCACGGGGGTAGGAGTATATAAGTTTGCCCTAGAACGGCGGCGCCCAAGAAGCCTCAACGATGCGGGGGGCCTACAGGAGGCTCGGCTAGACACCTGTGGTCAGGATTAATTAGCCGTGCCTCCCCTCAGTTACTCGACCCGTGCCCGCCGGAGGCTCGCGTGTCACGCGGGCTGCCGTGATGGCGGGTGCCTTGCGGCCGGTCCCCTACCCGCATATCCTGCTTCACGCCCTCCGACGCCTCGGCGGTAGCTTGCCCTCGAGTATGAGCTTCGCCACCTCAGCGAAGCCCCTGCCACCGGGCTCCCCGGCTATGTAGTCGGCTTCCCTCCTCACGGATTCCTCGGCGTCGCTGGGGGCGGCTGAGTAGCCTGCGGCCCTTAGGAGTTCGAGATCGTTCTCGCCATCGCCCAGCGCTATGGCCTCGTCCAGGCTAGCCCCCACCAGCCTCGCGGCGAGCCCTGCGCCGCTCGCCTTCGAAGCCTCCGGCGGGGCCACGTGGAATGCGAAGCCCGTCCAGAGGATCCTACCCCTCCAGCCTAGGGCCTCGGACTCCTCCATGATTATGCGCATGGCCTCGGAGGGCTCCATGTCGCCGGGGGGTAGGAAGGCTAGGTCGTGGTGGCGGTACGGGTTCTGCCAGCTGGCCCTGAAGCCCCTCTCCACGAGCCTCTCCTCCAGCTCGGAGGGAGGCTTCCCCCGGCACGCGTGGTGTAGGATCCCCCTGTAGAAGACTGTGCACCCGTTCTCAGCCACTACGGGGCCGCTGGCGCCCACGTACCTCGCGAGGCCGGCTGCGACGGGCACGCTGTTCCCGGTGACGAGGGACACTACTACACCGGAGGACTCAAGCTCCCTGATAGCCCTAACCGCCTCTAGGCACAGGAGGAGGCTTCCCCTCCTCACGGTTATAGTGCCGTCGACATCGCTTAGCACTAGCTTGAAGCGGGCCCCCAACCCGGTGCACCCACCCAGCCCGCCCCCGCAGTGAGTTAAAGAGGAGCACCGAGAACCCATGCATGAAGCCAGGTGGCGGGCGGGAGAGCCCCATCTAAAAGCCCTGGAGCCCCCCTATCGGGTTGGAGTCGCCGCCTTGTTCGACTGCCCCGAGGCCCGTAGGTGGCTGAGGCAGGCCAAGTACACGGTGAGGGCTATAGACGCCGATGTCGAGGCCGGCTTCTATAGCTGGGCATGCTTTAAGGGGCACCAGGCGGCAGACTATGCGCTCAAAGCGGTACTGAGGGGTGCGGGCGTTGAATCGTTCGGCCACGACCTCGTAGCACTATGGGTTAAGGCTAAGAGGATCTGTCCCCCCCTCGAGGGCTTGCGTGAGTGCATAGCGTTGCTCAACAAGATGTACATACCGCCACGCTACCCCGACGCCTGGGCGGGGGAGTCGGCCCCCTACGAGAGCTACACCCGGAGGGACGCCGTGGAATCCAGGGAGTGCGCCACGCTTGTTCTCAACGCTGTAAAGTCCTGTTTGGAGGAGGTGTGCGGTGAAGGTACGGGTTCCCAGGAGGAGGCTTGAGGCCTGGCTTAGGGCCCTAGAGGCCGTCGAGGCGCTGGCCCGGGAGGCCCGTAGGGCCCTAGGACGGGTGAGCGTGCTCCTCCACGGCAGCTACGCCCGGGGGGACTTCAACATCTGGAGCGACATAGACGCTATAGTGGTATCCGAGGCCTTCGAGGGGGTTAGAGTGCTGGACCGCTATGACCTCATCAGCGAGACCCCTCCGGGCGTCGAGCTTGTGCCCATGACACCGGGCGAGCTGAGGGCCAGCATAGAGAAGCCTGCATGGAGGCACGCCCTCAAGCGGGGAGTAGTAATAGTCGTTGACGACTTGAATGTCGAACGACTCCTAAGGAGCGCTGGAATCGAACCGATAACCCTGGAGGAGTTGAGGTCGAGGATAAAGAAGCTGATGGGAAGCACCGTTGAGGTCTAGGGAGCTAAAGCTCCCTCAGGATCCCCGGGGGAGGGGTTAGGGTTTTAGTGGTCGAAGAGGTTCTTGAGGTAGTTCTGCTCCCACTTGTCCTTGGCCTCGGTGTACTCCTTCTTGGGTGTCGGGTCCTTCGTGGTCTTGGGGGGCTTGTAGTTGAAGTTGAGGCCGAAGAGCACGCTCTCGGTCTCCAGCTTGCCCTCTAGGTTGCCTAGGTAGGCCCACCCTAGGAAGGCGTACTGGACCGACAGCTTCTCCCCGACGCCGAGGTCGTCGAGTAGGTTGTTCACGGCGAAGAGCGCGCTCTCATAGGCTATCTCCTGGTTCTTTGGGAAGGGCAGCTTCGCAACGTCGCCTGCCGCCAGGACGTCGTCGTACTTCACGTGCCTGAGGTCCTGGGGGCTCCTGACCTCGAACCACCTGTTGCCGAGGCCAGCCTCCTCCACGAACCTGGGGGCCCTGTTGGGCTCCAGTGCTGCTAGTATTGTGTAGGGGAACTTCTCCCCAGCGGATGTTACGACGTAGTCTGGCCCAATCTCAACTATCTCCTGGCCCGTGACGAGCTCGATCCCTGCCTCCTCGTACCTAGCCTTGATGGCGTCCGCTATCACGGGTGGCTGGGGCTTGTCGTTGGCGTCTATGTGGACTATCCTGAAGTTCTTCTCGACACCCCTGTGCTTGAGCACCGTGTATATAGTCATAGCGGTCTCGGCTGGGGCGGGGGCGCAGCGGTAGGGCTGCTTGGGGGCGTAGACCACCACGGCGCCCTTAGTCTCACTCCACACCCTCCTCTTCAACACGTCGACCCTACCGGGCTCGTAGACGGTGGTGTTCCTCCACCAGTTCTCCCTGTAGCCCTCGATGCCGCTGCCATCAAATACCACGCCGGGAGCAACCACTAGGTAGTCGTAGCTAAGCTCGCTAGCGGTAGGCGCCCGGGTCGGGGCCTCTACGAGGCTAACCTTCCTCTCAGCGGGATCCACGGACTTGACCGTGCCGAAGACGAACTTAACGCCCTTCTCGGCAACCTTCTCGTAGCCCCTGACTATCCTATCATAGCTCTGCTCCCCAGTCACCAGCAGAGGCCTCGAGGGCCCGCTCATGTAGAAGGGATCCTTGGTTACCACAGTAACATCCACAAGGTCGCCAGCCTTCTCGACGAGGTTCCTGGCAACGGCTATCCCGGCGATCCCACCACCTATCACAACTACCTTCTTCTTAGCACTCATTCCCGGGCACCGGGGGCTGACCCCTCCAAGCGCCTTTATCAGCGTTAAACAGGATTCCGCAGTGCAACATAGATGCGGATTGCGATGGAGCCACCGCATACAGGAGTG
>JALSQM010000048.1 GCA_026985385.1 Acidilobaceae archaeon
GTAGATGGCGTAGGAGGAGCTAGCAGCTATTGAGGCGGCCGTGGCCAGAGCAGCTCCCAGGACGCCGAGGTGGGCCCAGAATATGAGTATCGGGTCCAGGACGAAGTTCAGTATGGTTGAGAGGAGCGAGAGCTTCATCGGAGTCTTCGTGTCACCCAGGGCCCCTATCGAGGTGAAGAAGAGGATGTTAATTCCGGAGAGAGGCGTTACCGCGAGTAGCACCCTCAGGTACTCCAGGGCTAGGGGCCTGATGTCGGGTGGGAGCCTCGTGAGCCTAGCGTAGCCCCCCTCAAGGGCTATGAAGGCCAGGCTACCGGGTACCAGTATCAATAGGAGGAGGCCCATCACGGAGCCGGCTGACCTCGACGCCATCCTATAGTCCCGGGCCCCCACATACTGGCCTACAAGGCTCGAGGCGCTTGCAACCACGCCGAAGGCTATACTCATGAGGATGCCCCTGAAGGGCCAGGAGACCGTGGGCGTGCTGAGTGCTGCGGGCCCCAGCCTGGAGAGCCAGAACGTATCAACGATTTCATAGACGGCGCTTATACTAGTGGACACCATCAGGGGAGCCGCCAGGGAGAGGAGCAGCCTGACTAGCCTCCTCTCACCTAGAACCCTCTCCCGCAGCGCTGTGATCCTCCGCGACGAATCCCCGTCTGCCACTACTCAGTATACACCCCTAGCGAGTCCCACCTCTAGGCGGCGTCTTCCCGGGGTAGTTATAGGGATTAAGGGGAGGCACTCTAACGTAAAACCTTAAGCCTGGAATACCTCCTCTAGGAAGCCTCCGGGTTATTCCCGGTTATTCCCGCTCTCAACCCCGATAACCCTGGCGACCCCCTCCACGAGCCTCTCAACCCCCTCGAGGGCCCTCTCTACGTGCCAAGAGGAGCAGGTGTGCTCGTGGCTGCACACACTCATAGCCACCGCGTGGGCCCACGAGTCGCCGACCCAATCACCCAGCTCCCTTGCGAGGAGGCGCGGGTACCTCCAGAGGCCGCCGTCGCTGAGGGATGGGCTCTCACCGCGGCTCGCGGCGTATGCTTTAACCGCTAGGACAGCCGCGCTCCACAGCCTAGCAGAGGCCCCGTTGAGGTCCCCCGAGGCTAGGGCCTCCCGGGCCCTCCTGAGGGCCTCCCTCGACGCCTCCATGTAGCCTGCAGCCCTGGCAGCGGGCTCGTCCCGCTTGAGTAGCCTGTCTACTATGTACTCCTCCAGGCTTACCCCTAGCTTTCCCGCCTCCTTCTTGAGCCTCTCAACTATACTCCTCGGGAGGGAGACGCATACGGAAGGCAAACGACTGCTCCCAGAGCCCTATCTTCGAGCGCCTAGATACTTAAGCCGTTCTACTCCCAGGCGGGGCCTGCTGCTTAGTAGAGTGTTTATATGCCCAGCAGCAGCCCACCTTTAACCCTCACTGACACCTTGGAGGCCCGGTGGGAGTGTGGGGGGAGACATCGAGTTCTATAGGAGCGTTGTAGAGGAGATATTCAACAACACAAGGGAGGGTGGGAGGCTCACGGGGAGCCCCGGGGATAGGTGGGTTGAGGAGTACCTGAGGGGGCTGATGGAGGATCTAGGGCTTGAAGTCCACGTCGACAGCTATAGCACGCGTCAGTGGATCCCGAGGAGGTGGATCATCGAGGTCCGCTCGGGCGAGGGCTGGGTCGAGGTGCCCTCCTACTTCATGGCTAGAACGGGCCCCGGCGAGGCCGAGGGCAGGCTAGTCTATGTCGGGGACGCGCACTCCAGGCAGCTGCCGGGGGTTGAGGGCTCCATAGTGGTGGCTAGCCTCAGGCTTCCCTCACTCAGCCTATCCCTCCTCGAGCCCCTCGCCATACGCGTCAGCGACCCAGACGGCTCGCTCAGGGAGTCAGGCGCCCTCGGGGAGGCGAAGCCGAGCGTCTACATGACGAGGCTCGAGCCGTCGGAGTGCGGGTGCCCCGTCGACCCGGAGTCGTATGAGGCCTCACTCAAAGCGGGCGCCAGCGGCTACGTTGGAGTGCTCGAGAACTACCCGGACATGGGCTGCGGCGAGTTCACGTACTACGCCCCCGCCGATGGGGCCTACAGGAGCCTCCCGGGGCTATGGGTTGAGAGGAGGGCTGGCTCCAAGCTGGTAGAGCTGGCGAGAGAGGGTGCGAGGGCTAGGCTCAGGCTGGAGGCTGAGGTTGGGGGCGTCGAGGGTAGGAATGTGTACGCCCTACTCCCAGGCAGGGGGGAGGAGGTCATAGTGATCCACAGCCACCATGACTCCCCCTACGGTGGCGCCGTCCAGGACGCCTCGGGGACCGCCATGGTGGCCCTCCTAGCCAAGCACTACACCGAGAAATACAGGGCCGGCGGGTATCCCGGCGCTACACTAGTCTTCCTATTCACTGAGGGCCACTTCGACGGGGGATCCGGCCAGGAGGCCTTCCTGAGGGCGCACGGTGACTGGGCCGATAAGATACTGGTCGACGTTGCCTTGGAGCACATAGGGCTAGAGTACGCCGCTCCGGATGGTAAAGCCGAGCCCACGGGCCGCATAGAGCCCAGGGCTATATTCGTCTCCGAGGATAGGGAGTACCTCGTTAAAGCGTTTGCTGGGGCCGTTGATAATGTGAAGCCGAGGAGCCTCCTGCTACTGCCGACGAACACTATACTGGGGGTCCCCAGCGACGCCAATAGGCTCTGGAGGAAGGGAGTACCCGTTGCAAGCCTGATCTCCGGCCCCATATACATGTTCTCATCCTGCGACACACCGGAGAAGGTGGCATACAACAGCGTGCCGGAGCTAAAGGCGCTGCTAACCAGTGCAATCGACTCCCTGCTAGCGGCACGTGGGGCCTAGGGTCCTCCCAGGCCCCTGTTCCTCGATGTTTTCTTCTCATACCTCATCGTTGACGAGCCCCCTAAATAGCTCCGCTGCGAGCTCGCCCCTGCTCAGCCCCCTCACGTCGAGGATCCTAGAGACCCTCGCGGGCCTGTGTGTTAGGAACGCTATCCTATCGGCGATCGACGCTAGCTCGCTTATCATGTGGGAGACCACGACCATCGTAAGCCCCTTCCTCTTGAGTTTCAGGATCGACTCTTGGAGTGCCGCTATACTGTTCACGTCTAGCCCCGTGAATGGCTCGTCTAGGAGTAGTATATCGGGCTCTAGGACTAGCATCATCATTATCTGGGCCTTCCTAGCGGTTCCACCGCTCACCTGGGAGGGGTGCATGTCGAGGTAGCCGGTTATCCCCAGTATATCGGCCAGCTCCTCTATCCTCGCCTCCGCAACCTCCCTGGGGAGCCCCGATATCCTAGCGGCTAGTAGAGCGTTCCCCCTCAGCGTCTTCCACGGCAGTAGTATGGTCTCCTGCGGTACGAGGCCCACTCTCCCCCTAACGTGTACGTAGCCGCTGTCATAGCCTTCTACCCCAGCTATTATCCTGAGGAGCGTCGACTTACCCACACCATTGGGGCCTACTATGCCTAGAACCTCGCCCCTCGCGACTTCCAGGTTTACACCGTCCAATACGAGGTTCTCGCCATAGCTCTTCCGGAGGTTCCTGACTGTGATCACACTCTCCACTTCATCGACCACCTCTCCACGGGCCTCAGGAGGGCGTAGTCGACGATTATCATTAGCAGTACTAGTATCAGGGCCCAGGCGAAGACCCCCTCCCTAAAGCCTACATCGTAGGAGTAGACGAGCCAGTAACCCACCCCGCCAGAGGCTCCGAAGGCCTCTGCTACAACGCTTATCCTAAGGGCTATGCCGATAGCGGATCTACTCGCTGCGACGAGGTAGGGTATCATCCCCGGTAGTATGAAGTGGATTAGCTCCTCGTACCTGCTAGCGCCTAGGAGCCTCGCGAGTAGGGCGAACCTCTTGTCGAGGGCCCTCAGGGCCCCGAAGAGCCCCGAGAGGAGGATCGGATAGGTGGCCGCCGCCACGACTAGTATGGGGGCCTTCCTACTGACGACGCCGAATATCATTATGAAGACTATGGCCCACACCAGTATTGAGACGCTCTGTATCAGGGTGTTAAGCGCGTCGAAAAAGGCAGCCGCGTGCCTGTTGGTGTATGCGGCCGACACGCTCACAAGCGCTAGAGCGAGGCCTACGAGGTAGCCTGTAATGCTGTTCTCAAGCGTTACTAGGACTGCGTGGAGTATCCTCTGGGCCCCTATGGCCCCCATGGCCCTGAGCGTCTCTAGGGGTGTGGGTATCAGCTCCGGGTAGGCGCGGGCCACCAACTCCCAGGAGACTAGGAGGCCCGCCACTAGGTAGAGCCAGCCTAGCCCCAGTAGAAAACGCTCCTCCCTATGCTGCTTGGAGGCTTTGGCAGGTATCCCCCCCTCCATGCCAGCCACCACTCGCTATAGATGGATTTCACCATGTCCTCGTCGAGTGGGCCGCTTGTGAGGGCCACCCTCTTATATAAGATGTTGAATGTCCCCCTATCTATGTGGTAGAGCCTCGAGAGCACATGGAATACTAGGTCGGGGTTGCTCCTCCAGATCCTAACGGCGTCCTCCCTAGCCTTCAGGAAGGCCCTTAGAGCGTCTGGGTGCTGCTTTACGAAGTCTTCCCTGGCTATCCACACTAGCATGATGGGGCTGCCCGTGACGTTGGTCTTGGACTCCGCGTCCCTCCAGAGCTGGGTGAATGGGGCTACAACGTGGAAGCCCCTCGCGATGCCCTCCGAGACTATGGGCTCCCATATCACCGCGGCGTCTACGCTGCCCGTGGAGAGTGCGTCGAGTATACTGCCGGGTGGAACGTTGACTACAGTAACCCTGTCGGGGGCGGGCTTCTCACCCTCCACCACCGGGACTCCGTAAACCACCTCCATGTACGCCTTGAAGAGCTTGTAGGTGCCCGAGGCTATGACGGCGCCTACAAGCTTTCCTTTGAGGTCGAGAGGGCTCTTGATGGAGTTATCCTTGGCTATTATCGCCTGGTTCTGGAGCATCTCAGCCGCTACAATCACCACCCCACCCTGCGTCTCGATGAGCTTGGCAGCCATCTCCGCGGGTACAACAGCTAGGTCGGCCTCCCCCTTAGCAATCGCTGCTATGATCTCCGGTGTCTCCTGGAACCTCTCAACCTTCAGGGGATACCCGTACTTCGCC
Source organism: Acidilobaceae archaeon (assembly GCA_026985385.1). Taxonomy (GTDB): domain Archaea; phylum Thermoproteota; class Thermoprotei_A; order Sulfolobales; family Acidilobaceae; genus Calypsonella. The sequence goes on from JALSQM010000048.1 coordinate 5,113, forward strand.
GTGAGGTTCTCGGCCTCTATGAGGTCGAGGGTGCTTATGCCTCCCTGGAGGGTCGCAGCCCTTATCACATAGGATCCTCCCGGGGTGTGGGTGTGGAGGATCACTCCCACGACTATGAGGGCTACCACTACTACGGCTGTGAAGGCGAGCGCCCAACCCGCCCTAACCATAAACCACTCCCCAGTGGTTCAATGCGCCCGTGCAACCTCATATAAAGGGATTCCCCCAGAGGGGACCCGGTGCCCCCCAAGGTGAGCGGCCCCCTAGAGGACCTCCGATCCTATATTGGATGGCTCGAGTCGCGTGGAGAGCTGGTTGTCGTCGAGGAGGAGGTATCACCGGTACTTGAGATCCCCGCGCTCCTGCGGAGGCTCATGTACAACCGAGGGCCGGCCGTCCTCTTCACGAGGATCAAGGGCCATGAGGGGTGGCGTGTGGCTGGCAACCTCTTCAGGAGCATTGACACCCTGAGAGCGGCGCTGGGGGTCGGGAGGCTGGAGGAGGTGGGTGAGAGGCTCACATCCATGTTCACGAGACCCCCTCCGACGGGCTTCACAGAGAAGATCCGAGCGCTGAGGGAGGTGGGTGAGGCCTCACGCTACACTCCAAGGAGAGTGGGTAAGGCCCCCTTCACGGAGAACGTCGTCGAGTCGAGCCGTGGGCCCCTGCGGCTCCTGCCAGCATTCAAGACGTGGCCCCGGGATGGGGGGAGGTACCTGACGTACCCCCTGGTCATCACTAGGAACCCCCTCTATGGAACCTATAATGTCGGCGTCTATAGGGTGATGCTCCTCGACGGCTCCCGCGCTGTCATACACTGGCAGATACACAAGAGGGGGGCTGAGGACTATGAGTTGCATGGCGGTGAGAGGATCCCGGTCGCTATAGCTATAGGCTCCGACCCCGCGACCATGCTGACGGGAGCCGCCCCAGTCCCGGCTCCCATGGATAAGTACCTGTTCGCCGGCATCCTCAGGGGTAGGGGGGTCGACCTCTACGAGCTACCGAACGGCATCCTGGTACCCGCCAACGCTGAGGTAGTCCTAGAGGGCTACATCACTAGGGGGGAGGAGGCCGAGGAGGGGCCCTTCGGCGACCACTGGGGCTATTACGACAAGCCGAGGGAGAGGTACCCCGTGTTCCGCGTTGAGAGGATGTACTACCGCTCCAACCCAATATACTATGGAACCGTCGTGGGCCCTCCACCCCTGGAGGATGCAGTCATAGGGAAGGCCTTTGAGAGGATCTTCCTACCCCTCGTAAGGGTTCTCCTACCAGAGGTTGTAGACGTGAACCTCCCAGAGTACGGGGTCTTCCAGGGGATGGCGATAGTATCGATTAGGAAGAGGTACCCCGGCCACGCCAAGAAGGTGATGATGGCCCTCTGGGGCTTGGGTCAGTTCAGCCTCACAAAGATAATAGTGGTTGTGGACCACGATATAGACCCCCACGATATTAATAGGGTCATATGGGCCGTCTCAGCCAACGTTAACCCCTCCCGGGACGTCGTAGTAATACCGGGCTCCCACACGGACGCCCTAGACCCAGCGCAGGAGGCGCCGGCATACGGCGGCAAGCTGGGGATAGACGCTACGCGGAAGCTACCCGAGGAGAACTATGGCGGGCCTTGGCCTGAGGGGCTCGAGGAGGATCCTGCCACGAGGAGGTGGGCTGATGACGCCTTCAAGAGGCTCTTCGCGGGCCTGGGATCCCGGTAGGGTCTCTAGGAGGTCTAAGCTCTCGGGCATAGCGAGGCTGATAAGGGTCGAGCACACCCTCTTCAGCCTCCCATTCGCCTACGCTGGAGCCATGCTCTCACGCCACGCCTTCACGTGGGGTGACGCACTGCTGATAGGCCTCGCGCTCCTCGGTTTGAGGAGTGCTGCCATGGCGTATAATAACATCGCAGACTATGATATAGACTCGCTCAACCCGCGCACCGCGAGTAGGCCCCTCATAACCGGCGTGGTGACACGCTCCGAGGCCTGGGGGGTCGTGGCGGCTGGATCCCTGCTCTACTACGCCTCCGCTGCCCTACTGAACCTCTACGCCCTACTCTTCAGCCCGCTCCTCTGGATCCTAGCGCTCACCTACCCCCACGCTAAGAGGCATCACAGCTACCCGCACTTCCACCTAGGCCTAGTGCTGGGCATGGCGGTCTTCGGCGGTGCCGTCGCCGCTGCGGGCGACGAATCCCCCAGCCTCCACGCCCTACTCGCGGCGATTCCCTGGCTCTACATAGCGGCAGTCACACTCTGGGTCGCCGGATTCGACATCATCTATAGCGTGATGGACATGGGCTTCGACAGGGAGCACGGACTGGGGAGCATACCAGCCAAGTACGGCCTGGAGGGGGCCCTAGCCTGGAGTCTAGCCTCGTTCCTGGGTGCATCGGCGCTCCTCGTGGCGGGGGCTCTAGTCTACAGGCCCCCAGCGGGGCCGGCCACGCTGGCCTCATCGGTAGTAGCGTCGTCGCTGATGCTGTATAGCTGGTACCTCGCATACAAGTCGGAGGATAACATACCTAGAGCCTTCAACCTCAACCTCCTAGTGGGTGTGATAGCCGCGTCCGGTGTCATAGTAGACTACCTACTGGAGCTACTACACTAGCGATTAAACGCTACGCCGCCCTCCTCGAGGGTGATATATAGGAAGGCTAGTATATCGCTACAGCCACGCGCCTCACAGGGTAATGACCGCGGCGGTGGGCGCCTTGGCCTGCAGGGATGTGGCTGGGAGGCATGCAAGCGTTAGAAGGTTCAAGAAGGAGGACGTGGATGAGCGCGACCTAAACGCTATATTGGAGGCGGCCCGGAGGGCCCCCACGTCATGGAACCTCCAGCCCCTAACTGTGATAGTGGTTAGGAGGCCCGACCTCAAATCGGCCATAGCAGAGGCTATAGGGGGGCAGGAGCACGTAGCCAAGGCGCCCGTCCTACTCGTCTTCAGCATCGACTACTCCAAGGTAGTGGCGGCCGCTGAGGGTAGCGGCGTCAAAGTCGCTGGGATAGGGTTGGCCAGCCTCATCGAGGCCTCGATAGACGTGGGACTAGCCGCTGGGTGGGCCGGCCTAGTGGCTGAGGAGCTGGGGTATGGCATAGTCTACGTGGCAGTATACAGCAACCCATGCAGGGTAGCCGAGATCCTCCACCTACCCAAGCTCACGCTACCCCTAGTGGGGCTCTGCATAGGCAGGCCAGCCGAGAGGGTGGCCCCAAGGCCCCGGCAGCCCATGGAAGTATTCGCCTCCCACGACGGCTACCTCCAGCTCCCCAGGGGCGACGTGGCGAGGCTTGTGGCGCAGCCCTTTGGACAGAAGGCTTCGAGGCTCTACAGCCACGTCCTAGGAGCGGGGGGCTATCATGCTCTGGTGAACGAGGAGATGGTTAGATGCGCTAGGTCGAGGGGCTTCAACGTGTAGCTCCAATAAATAAGGGTGGGGGTTGAGGCTGCGGGGTCGGGGAGGTCTTTACCTCCCCTTGAACTGGGGCTTCCTCTTGCTCAGGAAGGCTGAGACACCCTCGGCGACGTCCTCTGTGCTGAATAGTAGCCCGAACTCGGAGGCCTCCAAGGCTAGGCCTGCCCATATGTTGGATTCGAGCCCGTAGTTCACCGCGTACTTGGCGGCCATGAGTGCTAGTGGAGGCTTCTCCGCTAGCTTGAGGGCGAAGCTCCTAGCCTCCTGCTCGAGCCTCTCGGGCGGCACCACCTTGTCGACGAGGCCTATCCTGTAGGCCTCCGTTGCGGGTATCATGTCGCCAGTGTAGATTAGCTCCTTCGCTCTAGCCCTCCCCACGAGCCTTGAGAGCCTCTGGGTTCCACCGGCGCCGGGTATGAAGCCCAGGTTTATCTCTGGCTGGCCGAGCATGGCTGTCTCAGACGCTATCCTGAAGTCCGCGCTCATCGCTATCTCTAGGCCTCCCCCTAGGGTGTAGCCGTTCAGCACGGCTATGACTGGCTTCGTGTAGTACTCTATCTTCAGCGTCAGCTCCTGGAACCTCCTCGAGAATATGGCCGCCTTGATGGGCGTTATGCCCGCGAAGGCCGTCACGTCAGCGCCCGCGCTGAAGGCCCTACCGGCTCCGGTTAGCAGGACTACCCTCACGTCCTCCATCTCCTCTAGCTCGTCGAGGGTCTGGCTGAGCTCCTCGATCATCTTGGGGCTTATGGCGTTGAGCTTATCCGGCCTGTTGAGGACTATCCACGCCAGGGGCTTCTCAAGCCTCACTAGTAGGGTCTCCTTCTTTATCTCCTCCACGGGCCTGTACTCCTTGAAGCCCTTGCCGGTCTTCCTGCCTAGGCGGCCCTCCTCGACCATCTTAACTAGGAGCGGGTCTGGCTCGTACTCCTCGAAGCCTGTCTGCTCCTTCAGCTTCCTAAGGGTGTCTACTATCACGTCTATCCCTATCTCGTCGGCGTAGTCGCTCACGCCCTTAGGCCAGCCAAGGCCCAGCATGACCGCCTTATCTATGTCCTCAAGCGTGGCTACATCGTTGCGTATGAGCCATGCAGCCTCGTTTATGGAGGGGGCTATGAGTCTCACGTGATCCACCTTCTCCCCAGCCTCCTTGGGTATCTTGGGCCTCACGTACTTGCCGGGCGCTGGGTACTCGTAGAAGCCCTTGCCAGTCTTCATGCCCAGTTCCTTCTTGTCGAACTTCTCCTTGAAGAGTGGGCAGCCCGTTATCTTGAAGCCCCTCTCAGTCATAGCAGTGAATACGAGGTAGAACACGTCTATGCCGCTGTAGTCGGCTAGCTCGAAGGCGCCCATGGGGAACCCGAGCTTGTACCTCACCGCGCTGTCGACCTCTACTATGGAGGCCTCCCCCCTGGCGACCATCCAGCACGCCTCGTTGAGGAACCTCGCTAGTATCCTGTTGACTATGAAGCCTGGGACATCCTTCTTCACAACGACGGGCTGCTTGCCGAACTTCTTGGCGAGCTCGTATGTGACCTTAACCGTCTCCTCACTCGTTTTGGCGCCCTTTATTATCTCGACTAGGGGCATGAGTGGTGGCGGGTTGAAGAAGTGCATCCCAACAACCTTCTCAGGCCTCTTGGTCGCAGCGGCTATCTCCGTTATAGGTAGGCTACTCGTGTTTGTAGCCATTATCGCGTGCTCCGGCAGGTTCTCGTCTGCGAACTTGAAGAGCTGCTGCTTGAGGTCTAGCCTCTCTGGTATGGCCTCGATCATGAAGTCCGAGTCGCGGAGGGCTGCAGCGAACTCCTCCGTGTACTTGCCGTCCTTCAGGTTAACGATGGGCTTGATCCTAGCCATTATCGCGTCAACGCTCTCCCTCAGCTGCCCCTTCTCACTGAGCTTGCCGAGGCTCCACCTAATCTTCTCTAGAGCGTTCTTGAGTATGTCCTCGCTTATATCGGCGAGGTAGACCTCGTACCCGGACATAGCGGCTACTTCAGCTATCCCGTGGCCCATGGTGCCAGCGCCGACGACTATTATCTTCTTTATATCCTCAACCGACACCATTTGCTCCACCCCACGCCACAGGATCCAGGCAGGCTCGGGGGTTAATCATGCCGTGCCACGCTAGTATGTGGCCCCGGCTAAGGGGTTACCCTTAAATCCCCCGGCACCGGCGGGCCCCCTGGGTGTTAGGCCGTGAGCGACTACATACAGCAGGTAGTGGATACCATACGCTCCAAGCTACCCGAGTACGGGCTCAAGGTGCTGCCCCGGGGGAAGAATAGTTTCAGCCTAATCAGGGGCACGGAGATAGTGATGACTGTCCGCGACGCTGGGGATATAGTTGAGCTCTCGTATAAGGGTAAGAAGTACACCTACGACAAGTGGTACACGAAGCCGGAGCACCTCAGCGCCATGATACTGAACGTGCTCGAGCACCAGGAGAAGAAGCAGTAAGCCGCTAAGCCGCCTGGGAGGAGCGCGGGGGCCCCGGGGCCTTTGGGTTCGGGCTTCGAGCTCTACTGTCCTAGGTGCGGCTACAGGCTCGGCGGCGGATACGCGCACCGCTGCCCCCGCTGCGGCTCCCCCCTCGAGCTGAGGGGGAGCCTCGAGGCGCCTAGGCTCCTCGGCGAGGGGAGGACCCCGGTAGTTGAGCTCAGCCGCGGGGGCGTCAGGGTAGCCTTCAAGCTCGAGTACCTTAACCCCACGGGTAGCTTCAAGGATAGAGGAGCCTCGGCTAGCGTATACCATGCATGGAGGCTCGGCTACGACTGCGTTGTAGAGGACTCCAGCGGCAACACGGGCTTGGCGGTTGCAGCCTACGCTGCCAGGCTGGGCTTGAGGGCGAGGATCCACACCTACAGGGGCGCCGGGGCTGGGAAGAAGCTCCTCATGAGGGCTCTGGGAGCCGAGGTGGTTGAGTGGCCCACCCGCGGTGATGCCGCGAGAGCCGCGGAGGGCGAGTCTGAGAAGTGCTACTACGTAGCCCACGCGTGGAGCCCCATCTTCGTCGAGGGGGTCTCAAGCATAGCCGGGGAGCTCTCAGGGTATAGGGACTGGGACTTCATAGTGCCAGTCTCCAGCGGCACGCTACTCCTAGGCCTCTGGAGGGGCTCCCTGAGGGCTGGCTGGAAGCCCCGCATAATAGCGGTTCAAGCCGCCGAGGCGGCCAGCCTCGAGGGTAGAGTGCCCCTACTAGCGAGAACCGGGGGGCCAACTAGCAGGCTTGCCGACGCCCTGGTCCTGAGGAACCCGCCCAGGCTCAGCGATATGGTAGAGGCTGTAAGGGAGAGTGGGGGAGGCCTGGTAGTCGTTGGAGACGACGCCATAAGGGAGGCGCTGGGAGAGCTACTCTCGATGGGGTTCATAGTAGAGCCCAGCTCGGCCGCCGCCTGGGCGGCCTTCAAGGCGCTACACGAGAAGGGCGAGGCCAGAGACTCGGTAGTAATACTGACCGGCAGCGGCCTAAAGTACGCAGAGCTGCTCGCAGGCCTCAGGGAGCGCTAGGATCCATGAGTATCGAGTGATTAGAGGCCTCCCACCGCTCCGGGGCCCTACAGGCAAGTTCGGGGGATCCTAGGGGGCTAGGGGCTATCCGGGTCATTCCCAGGGCTTGGGTTGAGGTTTGAGTGTTGATATAGTGCTTCAGTATGCGCCTGAAGCGGCAGCGCATGGCAGGGGCGCTCCAGCGCTGCGGGGTCTGAGGGAGCCCTGAGGGCTGAGGGGTTAGTACGTCATGGAGCTGGGATCCACCGCTAGGCAGGCGCTGGGGGCTGTAGGCGTTATCGCTATAGCCTTAGCCGCTATGACCATTGCTCTGGGCGGCCCCCGGGAGCTTGTCGGGGCCTTCAGGGGCATGCCTCTGGCCCCCCTCCTCGCCTCGGTTTCACTGTTAATGCTTGTTGAGATCGTCAAGGCTGTGAGGCTCTGTGTTCTAGCGGGCCTGGGCCTAGGCGACATGAGGGCATGCCTCATAGCAAGGCTCCTAGGTAGGGCGGCCGCCAACGTGACCCCCGCGGGGATAGGAGGTATACCGACGAGGACTGCGGTGCTCGCGAGCGAGGCTAGGATAGAGTTTGGGAGAGCCTTTGGGGCTGCCTCGGGTGAGACGCTCGCCGATAACAGTGTAGCCATAGCCGCGCTTGCAGCGGCCGCGGCGGCTGGCCTCTACAACATAGTCGTCCTAGGCATCGCCGGCGTGATAGCCGCTATATGGATTGGCGGGATAGCCCTCAGCGTCGGCGAGGGCTCTAGCGAGAGGCTCTACAGGATCCTCAGGGTAAGCGCTTCTAGGAGGTGCGCCCTCGAGAGGGAGAGGAGGGCGGCCCTCTCGGCCCTCAGGCTCCTACTGGACCCGCCTAGAGCCGCAGTGGTTTACCTGTCAACGCTCGCGTCCCACGCCCTAGAGTATATGAGTGTCCTAGTCTTCGCCGGCGGGTGGTGGAGCCCCTCTGCCTGGCTCCATGCGCTAGCAGCCGTAGAGGCGGGCTACATGATGGTCTTCACCCCCGCCCCCGGGGGCGGTGGCGGGGTCGAGTACGCCCTCATATCATTCCTGGGGCCGAGGCTGGCCCTATAC
>JALSQM010000049.1 GCA_026985385.1 Acidilobaceae archaeon
GCTGAGGTCCCGGGGGTTCAAATCCCCGCGGGCCCACCACAAACGTATACACTCCTTAAGTTCTGTATGTGGAGATTACTTAGCGTAGCGCGACTATTTTTATCGTTTTCTTTCTTATTATAATTAATCTGTTATATATATTTTCTATTCTTTCTAGTGAGGAGAGTATTCGCTCAGCTATGTACAAGGGATTTAATGGCGGTATTCGTAGTAGAATTACTCCTGTAATGCTAGGATTTAAAAGTGCTATTCTTCCAAAGTCTTTATCAAACGTTATTATAATTCTCCTCTCCTTTATAGCCAGCTCTACGACTTCCTCATCGCTCATGCCTGGACTAAGCTCCCAGACCGAGACCACGTCATATCCTTTTTCTCTAAGTGTGACGATAACTGTTCGAGGAATATTTTCATCTGCTAGAAGTCTAGGCTTTGACAATAACTTCCTCCCTCAAAACCCTGGCAGCATACCTGATAGCTGCCAGCACATCTTCTCGTGAGAGGTGCGGATACTCCCTCAAGATGTCATCTATGCTCCAGCCATTAGATAATAACTCCAAGATAAAATATACAGGAATTCTAGTTCCCTTTATTATCGGTTTGCCTCCCATAACTTTGGGATTGACCACTATTCTATCTTTGGCTCCAGACAAGAGCTTTCACCCAAATACTGTTGCAACGAAGCGCCTTTATTAGAGTATCCGAGAACCGAACATGCATATCCGGTGTAGATTAACATCATCGTTGATATCCATTCTGTTTGCCACTTTGGATTGCATGAATATCGTTGATATGAATTCATGTATATCTTTGCGCTCTGGCAGGGCGGAGGTTCCGGGGGTTCAAATCTCCGCAGGCCCACCACTCACCAATTACTTCTCGGCCGGGATGGCGTTTCTCCTTCGCGCCTTCCCCGATTTCCCTAGGCTGGTTTTATCTCCTCGCGTCTGCATAGTCTTACGTGGGTAGTTGCTATGGCTCAGGAGGTTATCGTTGTCCGCGGACGCCTGGCTAGGCGTGTCCGGGAGGAGGCTGAGAAGCTGGGCGTCACTGTTGACGAGTACCTTGTGGAGCTTCTCTCCCAGGGCCTCGACCCGGAGAGCAGGGCGGTAGAGTATGCTGAGGCGGCTCTGCAGTTACTGGACGAGGCACGTGAAGAGTTGGACAAGGGGAATGTGCGGCAGGCCTCTGAGAAGCTCTGGGGCGCGGCTGCCCTGGCAGTGAAGGCCTACGCCTCCTGGAGGGATGGGAAGCGTTTGACGAGCCACGGGGAGCTGTGGGAGTACAAGAGGAAAATGGTTAATGAACTGGGGGAGTGGGTTGGTGATGCATGGGCCCGGGCCACGGAGATGCACGTCTGCTTCTACGAGGGCTGGTGTGCAAGGGATGATGTCGAGGAGGCCTACAAGAGGATAGAGAAGCTGGTAAGAGAGGTAGCCTCTAGGATTGGAGAGGGGGGAGTAGGCTCCGACTAGGTCAAGCCTCTGCCCTTTAACATACTTGACATAATAGTAGCGAAGACTTTATTGGCCACTCCCGCGTGTTGGTGTATAACGTGCCTTAGCTAGCGTTGGTTTCTACTCATTATTAGGGTCTACCACGTTGTAGGATCCTGCGGGCTCCTATTTTCCACTCTACGATATTGTGTGCCGCCCGACCTGCATAGCCGGCTTTTCAGCCGAGGTGGCTCATCGTCTAGTCCCTAGTCCCCACTATCCCGGGGCTTCTTGAGGGGTTCTCCCAGGGAGTCTACTGCGCCTGCTCTATGCGGCCTCGACTGTTGCTTCTATGCTTACCTGCCTCTTTAGGGCGTTAGCTATTGGGCACCTGGACATCGCCTCCTCTACTATCGCCTCGGCCTCCCGGGCGGGGATTCCTCTGGCTTTGACGTGAATCACCACGTCGTGGAGCCCCTTCCTCTCGGCGCGGGGCACCTCCCCCGTGAGCTCCCTTAGATCCACCGCCGCCTCCACCTCGACCTCGAGCGACTCGATGCTCGCACCCCTCTCCTTGGAGACCCTCCTCGAGAGCGCTGCTATACAGGCGGCGAGCGCTGCAAGGGTGTACTCTATGGGCGTCGGGACACCCGTGCCTCCGAGGGGGCGTGGGGGCTCCGCGGCTAGCAGGTGCTCGCCTCTAACCCTAGCTATAACCGTTGGAGCAGGCCCCCAATAGGCTATAGCCCTGGGCCTAGCGGTCCCCAGGCCAGACACAGGCCGTCACCTCCGCGCTTACGCCTGGCGCTTCGGGCTAGAGAGGCTGTGCCACGTTGTTTGACTCCATCTAATGGGGTGCCGCTAGATAATAGGCTCGATAATTAATACCCCCAACCCACCCCCGAGTGATTAACCCCCCGCGCATATCCTCAGCAGGGCTATGAGGCGCTTGAAGCCATGCATGGAGTCGGCGTACTAGCAGCCTTCGCCGCTGCCTACGCCGCGCTGGTAGCCGCTGTCGCGGCGAGGCTTAGGGTAGTCGAGGCCATAGCTGTCCTCATAGCCGTATACGTGGGCCTCAGCTGGTCCTGGGCGCAGGCTGGGGAGGGCCTCGTAGGCGTCTTCACGCACTGGGTCGACTTGAGGGTCTTCATATACATATTCTTCAGCATGCTGCTAGCCGGGATCCTGAGGGAGAAGGGGATACTGGACCTCATGGTTGACTCGGCTGGGAGCGTGGGGTGTAGGTTCAGCCTCGTAGCGGTGCCCGCCATGATAGGGCTCATGCCCATGCCGGGGGGCGCCCTCGTATCGGCTATAGCAATGAAGAGGAGGTACTTCGAAGACGCCAGGATCTCCAGGGCGTGGGCCACCTACCTCAACTACTGGTTCCGCCACGTCTGGGTGCCTAGCTGGCCCCTCTTCCAGAGCCTACTCATAACAGCGGCAGTATTCACAGTCAAACCTACCCTGATAGCTTCCCACACATGGCCCGCCACCCTCGCAGCGATAATAGCCGGCCTCGCGGTCTCAGCACCCCTCCTATCCAGGCTCAGCTGCCCCAGGATTAGGGGCGGCGGGGCCCGGGGGCTCCTGTTGAGCCTCTCCCCCTTCATCCTTATAGCCGTGCTAGCCTTCGGACTTAAGGTTAACCTCCTCTACAGTCTAATAGCCACGGTAGCCCTCGTGGCGGCGGTACTCAGACCCAGCAGGGAGCAGTGGAGGAGGGCCCTAAGCCTAGCGGCTAACCCCAGGATACACGTAGTAATCCTGGAGGCCCTGCTATTCAAGAACATACTAATACTAACGGGGGCGCCGCAAGCACTCATGAACACCCTCCAGTCGAGCCCCCTACCCCTAGCGGCGGTCGTGTACCTCATACCCTTCGTCCTCGGCCTAAGCGCTGGGGGAGAGACGTTCTTTGCCGCGACGGCGATGCCCCTACTCGCAGGCATCATAGCCAGTGGCGGGGACATCAATTGGAGGCTCCTACTCCTAGCCTACACCGGGGGCTACCTGGGAGTCATGGCTAGCCCCGTCCACCTCTGCATAGCCCTCACGGCGGAGTACTACGAGTCAGGCCTCGGCAGGCCCCTAGCGCTCTCGCTCGCCTCGATCGGGCTAACCACCCTCCTCGTCGCCCTCATCGGCCTTAGACTCCCCTAGTATCGAGGAGACCTCCCTGCATGACTCGCCCGCCAGCCTAACGGCCTCCTCGAGGAAGCCGCGGGCGGCCCTCGCCGCCTCGAGGAGCCTATCCCTACGCCTCGCAGCCGCCTCCTCGAGGCTCTCGGCTAGGAGCCTCTCAGCTATCAGGCGCATGAGTAGGATCCTCCTAGAGTATACTCTCTCCCACCTCAACCCACTCGACTCGACGTACCTCCAGTGCTCCTCTATGGCGTCCACTAGATCCCTGATGCCCTGGCCCATGACGGCGCTCGTCCTCAGGAGCCTCGGGGTCCAGCCGCCGGCCCTGCCTATCTCGCCCTTCTCGAGTGCGAAGTTCACGTACTCGTAGGTCTTCGTGGCCTCGGGCTTATCGCTCTTGTTGACCACGTATATATCACCTATCTCCATGACACCCGCCTTGAGGGCCTGTATGTCGTCGCCCGCACCCGGCATTGTTACTACAACTATCGTGTGGGCAGCATACATTATGTCGACCTCCGCCTGGCCGACGCCCACAGTCTCTATCAGTATCTTATCGTAGCCCAGGGCGTCGAAGGCCTCTATGAGTGCGAGTGCCGCCAGGCTAAGGCCTCCCCGGAGCCCCCTAGTCGATATGCTTCTTATGAAGACCCCGGGATCCGTGCTATGCTCCTGCATCCTGAGCCTGTCACCCATTAACGCGCCCTGGCTCAGGGGGCTCGTGGGGTCTATCGCCACGACAGCGACCTTGTAGCCCCTCCTCCTAAGCTCGCCTATCACCCTCGAGACGAGCGTGCTCTTCCCAGCCCCGGGTATGCCCGTGAACCCTACAACCTGAACGCCGCGAGCCATGGATGCGAGCTTCTCAACAAGCCTAGCAGCTACGGGGCCCGGCTTCTCTATTAGTGTGAGAAGCCTCCCCATAGCCCTCATCTTACCCTCGAGGGCCTCGCTAAGCAGCTTCTCGACAAGAGGGGGGAGTTCGACGGCCACCCACGGCCACCCGGGGCCTACGAGGACTTGGGGGGCTTATAGTAGAGGCGATTAAGCCTTGTACAATGCCCTAAGCCCTAGGCGGTGGCTGGCCCCCGACCCTACAGCGGGGTGGATCCTCTGGAGGCCTTGGAGGCTATAATGAGTCCCAATGCCGCTCCCAGTATGTCGAGTACCGCCCCGGGGTTCCAGCGCCGCGGCCTCCAGAGCCCGTCGAGCCATTCCAGGGCGTCCTCCAGGCTGACTCTACCTCTCTTATAGAGGGCAAGAGCCACCCTAGCCTCCTCAAGGGCCCTCTCGTAGGCCCGGAAGCCCCACTTAGCCGCTATCAGCGTGTCACCGGTAGTCGCTAGTAGGACTAGGAGGGCCTCGAGTGCGGCATCCCTCAGGCTCCGCCCACCGCTGGTGATACGCTCCATCAGGTGGTAGGCCCTCAGAGTGAGAGGGTACCCCCGAAGCAGCTCGTTGTGGACGTGATCCCACCGAGCAGCCTCAAGTACCTCGGGCAGCCCGAATCCCATGGAGTCACCTCCACCCGCATCGGGTAGGGGGCCCTGGTAGCGGCCTAGGTGGCTGGGCCTGAAGGTTGAGAGGAGCCTATAGTAGGCCCTAGCCGCCCTGGGTCCTGAGGACAGTGCTATCCTAGAAGCCTCCCCCGCTAGCTCGGCGGGGGAGCCGCAGCCTCCAATCCTCGGAACAGCCGCTGCTAGGGGCACCATGAGGAGGGCCGTGCCCAACCCGATGTTGGTGGCCTCTACCATCGAGCTGCGGGCGAAGGCCTCCATAATGCCTCTATATGCCTCTAAACCCTCCGCGATAGCCTCATCAGGCGAGGCCCGAGCGGAGGCTATACACGCCTCCAGGAGCCCCCCCGCCAGCGCCGCCCCGTGCAAGGCGAAGTCGTGGAAACCCTTATCCTCGTGAGACCTGCAGGGGGTCACAGCGCCTGGCTTAGGGTGGAGCCCAGCCTCGACCACAGAGCCGGAGGCTAGTAGGCTAGAGCACCTAGAACATAGAGTATACAAGACAGCGGGGCTCGCCGGGGAATCGTTCCGCATCGGCTACCCCTCGGGGTCGCTCCACCAGCTCACCGCCCCGCGGAACCGTAGTGCTACGAGTAGGAATATTATGGCTGGGCTGGGATCCCCCAGTCAGGGGGACCCCCTTAAAAAGGGGGTTCAAGGCTTTGCTTTATGGAAGGATCCCAGCCTCTGTGGGCTGTTAGAGTAGCCCCTCCTCCTTGGCCTTCCTCACAACTTCAGACTTGAGCTCCTCCTTAGTCTTCCCCTCGGTGCTGACTCCTAGCTTCTTGGCTAGCTCAACTATAAGTTCGTCGCTTACCTCCTCTTTTCCCTCTCCACCGTCAGCGCTCGCGCTAGCCCCTGTCTCCCTAGGAGTCTCCGCGGGAGCTCTTGCCCCGCTGGTTGCAGGTGGTGCTAGCGCGGGTTTATTTTCCTCATCATAGAACCCCTCACTAGCCTTTCTGAACTCCCTTATAGCCTGTCCGAACCCTCTGGCGAGCGCTGGCAGCTTCGAGGGCCCTAGGATTAGCAGTAGTATTACTAGTATTATTAGGAGTTCATCGCCTTGAAATATCATGCCCATAGGTTTACACCCTCTACAGCGGGACCATATTTCTATGGGGAACGGGCGATTTAAGGTTTTACCTCTCCCCACAGGGAGTCAAACCCGGCTCCGGGGATCTCCCCTCTTTAGGGGAGCATTACCTTCAAGGCTAGCCTGTGGGCGATGTATAGGGTTGCGGCTAGAAGTATAGCCGTGACTATGAGTGAAGTTAGGGGGTCAACGTACTCCCAGGTGTTGTACATGCCGAATCTTAGGAGGTCGGTGATGTATACTGAGGGGAAGAAGTACGCTAGCCCCGCTAGGATACGGGGTAAGAGTGCCTTGGGGAAGAGTGTCCCCCCGAGGAATATCATGGAGAACCTTATGATGTTGAGTACGGCCACCGCCTGGACGGGGTTATAGTAGAGTGAAACGAGCACGCTCAGGGCCGAGTAGAGGGTGGAGCCCAGCACTACCCCGGCTAGGAAGTAGGCTGGCCTTATCATGGCTACATGGCCCGTCATGATATATGCGAGGATCCCCGCCAGGCCCGTGCCCCCTATACCATAGATTATCCCTCCCAAGCTCTTCGCAACCACGAGCTCCGCGCTACCTACGGGCATGTAGAGGACCCTCTGCATAGCCCCGCTCAGCTTCTCGAAGCTAACCGCGACCTGTGACATGCTAGTTGAGGCGAACAACATTGTTATACTGAGCATCGCTGGGACGACCCTGTACTCGCCGAGCATGCGAGCGCTCAGGTCTAGGAGGGCTATCACGGTTAGGGGGAAGAGGATGCCCCAGCTTATGACTGGAGCCTTCGAGTAGTACGACTTGAGGTCCTTAATGAAGATAGCTACCACGCGCTGGAGCCCCCCACCCCGCACCGACAAGTTCTTCCCCCCTCCTCAGCCTCCTCTATGTGGTGGAGTAGCACGTCCTCCCAGCTGGGAGGGAGCACCTCCACGTCCTCCACCTTTAAGCCGAGGGACTCGAGGGTCTCCCTGATGGCCCAGAGGGCGTCGAGGGCCCTCTTCACGGTGACACTCACAGAGCCAGGGGCTACCCGGAGGCCTGAGGGATCGTAGGAGGCTAAGGCCTCCTGGAGGGCTTCCTCCAAGCGGCTGGCCTCCACCTCGGAGCCCCCCGCCCTGTAGTAAACGGTTATCCTCCTAGCGGAGAGCGCCCTCCTCAGCATGGAGGGCGTGCCCTCCACCAGCTTCGCGCCCCTATAGATGACTAGGAGCCTATCGGAGAGCTCGGCTGCCTCCCCTATATTGTGGGTGGAGAGGAGTATAGTCTTACCGCTCCTCCTCAGCGCCGCGAGGCGCTCCCTCAGCCTCGAGGCGGCCACGACGTCGAGGCCACCCGTCGGCTCGTCGAGTAGCACCACCTCCGGGTCATGTAGGAGTGCCGCCGCTATATCAGCCCTCCTCTTGAGGCCCTTGGAGAGCTGGCCGTACCTCCGGGAGGCCACGGCCTCGAGGCCCATGAACTCTAGGAGCTCCCTCATCCTACGCTCGGCCTCACCGCTGGGTATACCGTAAACCCTCGCTATGAATAGGAGGTTCTCCCTCACAGTTAGCTCGGGGAAGAGGCTGGGCAGCTCCGGTACCACGCCGACGAGGGCTTTGACCCTGAGGGGCTCGCGGGAGGGGTCGAGGCCGAGTACGCTGACCCTACCCCGGGTGGGCCTGAGGGCCCCCGCTATAGCCCTTATGGTGGTAGTCTTCCCGGCCCCGTTAGGGCCTAGGAGCCCATAGGTCTCCCCCCTTGGGACCCTGAAGCTGAGGCCCCGTAGAGCGTATACCCTCCCGAACCTCTTGACGAGACCCTCAACTTCTATAGCGTAGCCGCCCACTCCCTCCCCCTCCCGGGGCTGTGGGTGCTTCACTTTAAGGTTAACAGCTGCGTGTGGAGGCGTGGGTGACCCCTTGAGGGCGCTGGTATCCGTGGCTCTCGCTTGCACCGCCCTCCTACTTGTGGCGGCCCACCCGCTAATAGCCGGCGCAGGCTCAAGCACCCCCTGGAGGATCCTGTGGCCCACATTCAAGTACTCAATGAGTAGGAGCGGGTTCCTCGATGTGAGAAGCCTCTACGGGAGCTTCCATTATAGGGACTTCAAGGTACTCTGGAGGGTCAAGACCCAGCTCTGTATATCCTCAACACCCGCAGTCGGCGACCTCAACGGCGATGGGAGGCCGGAGGTTGCCTTCAGCTCGTGTGATGGCCACCTCTACGTGGTTGACGGAGCCACGGGCAGGATCCTCTGGAACTCGACCACCGGCGGGGGCTTCGCCAGCCCGACTATCTGGGACTTAGACGGCGATGGGAAGCCGGAGGTTGTAACCATGGGTGCCAGCGGCGTCGTCTACTGCTTCAATGGAACGGGCTCGGAGGAGTGGGAGGTGCCCGGCCGCTTCATCAGGGGGTCTGTCGCCGTAGCTGATATCAATGGAGACGGTAGATACGAGGTTCTAGCCCCCAGCTTCGACGGGTACCTATACGTTATAGAGTATAATGGGAGCGTTGTGGATAAGATAAGGGTGGGCGAGTACCCCGCCTCAACCCCCTCCATCGCCGACATCAACGGGGACGGGCTGCCTGACGCCGTCCTAACCGATGGCCCCGACCTGGTGGTCATACTATTTCACGGACTCGGGAGGCACAGCGTCTACCATGTGGATCTAGGCTCCATACTAGTGGGGCCACCCGCCTTGGCCATAATCGGGGGCAGCCACCCCTACGCCGTAGTTGTCAGCGAGGACTGCAGGGTATTCAAGGTCGACCTGGCCAGGGGCTCCATTGATGGTGAGGCGAGGCTCCCCGGGGCGTCGGAGTGCTACTCAGCACCCTCCATAGGCGACGTCGACGGCGATGGAATGACCGATATAGTTGTTGGCAGCATGCAGGGCCTCTACGTGCTTGGCTGGAACCTCACCGTGGAGTACGCCTTCCCCGAGTTCAAGGTATACACCAGCAGCCCCGTGATAGCGGATATAGACGGGGATGGGAGGAACGAGATACTCATAGGGCAGGAGACGGGAGAGTTCGACATCGTCGACATATCCCAATTCAACGGGGAGCCGTACTCGGAGATACAATGGCTCCTCAAGACGGGGGGGCCCATAATGGGATCCGCCGCCGTGGCAGACGTTAACGGGGATGGGATGCCCGAGATACTCATAGGCAGCAGGGACTTCAACCTCTACTGCATCACCGGCATACCAGCACCCCCAGCCCAGCCTACCACATCCACGAGCCCGGCTACTACCAGCAACACGGTAGCAACAGTAGGGGTACCCGCGGGCACCCATAGAAGCACCCAGACACCCTCCCCCAGGGCGAGCGGCTCTCTAACACCAGGCCCCGGGGGCTGGGAGGCCAGGGTTAACGTTGAGATAGTAGCCGCGGCGGCCGCCTTCGCCGTGGCCGCCTCGCTTCTAGCGTATATTGCTTCGAAGCGCTAGCCGCCCATGGCCGCCCGGGCCAGTTCCCTCAGCCTCGAGGGATCCAGGGGCGCCCCGGCCCTGCCCCCAGCCCTCACGTAGGATCCCACTACAACCCCGTCCACCAGGCTCCTCACCCTCCTCAACAACTCGGGGCTAGCGCCACTCGCCAGGTAGACCCTGAGCCCCCACCTTCTAGCCTCCCTCGAGGCCCTCTCGAGATACTCAAGAGCCGGGGGCTCCCCGGTCCGGGGGCCCGTCACGGCCACCCCCATGAGCCTCAGGGGGCCGCGCCTGTGGGCACATTCCGCTATCTCCCACTCAACACTATAGCCCGGGGAGGTGGGTAGGCCGTGCTTCACGTCGACATCCGCTAGGATCTCGAGTCTAGGCGAGAGGGGGCCCAGGAGCGCTAGGGCCTCCGCCGCCTCCCTGAGCCCGGGGCCTATCAGGCCCTCCGGCGTCAGCCTGGGGGCGCAGAGGGCGTTCACCCTAACAAAGGAGGCCCCGGAAGCCGCGGCGACCTCCAATGCCTCCCGTGGGGCGTTCCTGAGGAGGCTTACACCCACGCGGAGGCTCGTCGACTTGGAGACCTCCCACGCCACTATAGCGGTTAAAGCCAGCGCCCCTGGGTGGGGCCTCACGGAGTAGGGGGCGTCACCGTAGTTCTCCACTATTACCCCAGTATACCCAGCCTCCTCCGCTAGCCTAGCCTCCCTGAGGGCTCGCTCCACTATCTCAGCCGGATCGAGGGCCTTGCCGAGGGCGTAGGCAGGCGAGCCTGGTGTAGGGGGTAGGTGTATGACTAGAAAGAGCTCGGGGGTCGACTCCAAAGGTTACCTCCCCTACTTAGCGGTTGATGCCTTGGATTTGATGTAGTCCACTAGAAGCCTGACCCCCCAGCCCGGCGCTAGGTTCTGGGGCCAGTACTTGGGCGCCATCGGGCCGGCGTCGCTTCCTATGCCTGGGCCCGCTATGTCGATGTGCGCCCACTTCTTCCCGTGGGTGAACCTCTCGAGGAAGAGCGCCGCGCAGATCGCACCGCCAGCCCTCATGGCCGCGTTGGCTACCTCGCCGAGTGGGGCCTTCCTCCCCAGCATTACCTTGTACTCGTCCACGAGGGGTAGCCTCCACACCTTCTCGCCGGTCCTCCTCGAGGACTCCTCTATGCTCTTGGCTAGGGTGTCGTCGCGCGTGAAGAGGGCCGCGTAGAGGGGGCCTAGGGCTATCCAGGCCGCGCCTGTGAGTGTTGCCAGGTCTATGATCTCCCGGGCCCCCAGCGCCTTGGCGGCGTAGGCTAGGGCGTCGGCTAGGACGAGCCTCCCCTCAGCGTCGGTGTTCGTTACCTCAACGTATGTTCCATCCCACATCCTTATGACATCACTCGTCAGGTAGCTGGAGCCGCTTGGCACGTTTATCGCCGCGGGTAGTAGTGCTACGAGGTTAACCTTCAAGTGGAGCCTAGCGACGGCCCATGCTGCCCCGGCGACCGCCGCCCCGCCGGCCTTGTCGGCCCTCATCTCGTAGAGGGACTGGCTTGGCTTGAGGTTGATTCCACCCGAGTCGAATACCAGGGTCTTACCGACGAGCGCTATGGGCTCGCCCTCCCCGCCGTTGTACTTTATCACTATGAGCCTCGGCTTCTCCTCGCTTCCCCTGCCAACGTTCACTATGCCTCCGAAGCCCTCCCTGAGCAGCCTGTCATAGTCGAATATCTCCACCTCAACATTCTCTAGCTGGGAGAATAGGTCGCGCAGCTTCTCAGCTAGCCTAGGCGGGGCCACCTCGTGTGGGGGGGCGTTAGCTATGTCCCTCGCCAGGTAGACCCCCTCAGCGACCGCTACTGCCTCCCCGGCCTCTCCCCGGTCTAGGTCTACGTATACCTTGGACAGCTTAGCCTTCTTCTCGTTCTTGAAAGCCTCGAACCTATAAGCGCCCAGGAGGGCCCCGACCAGGCCCTCGGCCCCAGCGCTTCCCAGGGGCTTCAGTGCAAGGGCGGCCTCACCGGACTTCTCGACTATACCCTTAACGGCTGCCGCCATGGCGTTGCGCGCGTTCTCGAGTCTCTTAGCCTCCTCGTCCCCCTCAGAGCCCGCACCGACGAAGTGTATGGCCCTACCGTCATCGGTATACCCGGTGAAGACTTCACCCACGTCGCCCTTGAACCTTCCGGCCTTCACTGCCCTCGAGAGGGCCCCGCCCGTGAGTGAGTCGGCCCTCTCAACGATGCCCTCCAACTTAACGTTGCCGTCCCCACCCTTGAAGACGGGCACAACTATATCACTGACCCTAGCCTCCAGGACATCGCCCTCGACAACCTCGACCTTGGGTGGCCGCGTGTACAACATCCCAGGGACACCACCTGGGGCCCGTGGTGGTAGTGGGTTAAAGGGCCTTAGCATTACTCCCCCACAGCCGGAGGCTAGAGGCTCGTGGAGCCCCACCACTTGAGCCACTCGACCCACTCCCTGGCCGCGTCGCCGGGCGAGGGCCAGGGTGGCTGCGGGTGCCTGGACTCGTACCTGTAGCACCTGGCGGCTATCACGGCCGCTTCCTTGAGTGGGGAGTCCTGGGGGGCGATGGATCCTAGCGCCTTGAGGATCCCTGTGACGCCTATGGCCCTGCAGGGGCGTCCCCTGATGAGCCTGCATGCCTCGAGGGTAGCCTCTGATAGGTTGCAGGTGCACGCAACAGCGTTTAGCCAGACCCCGTCGTAGCGGCCCTCACCCGCTGCCTCGAGGATTGCTGATACCCCGGAGACCGGTGAGAGTGGTGCGCACTCGAGGTCTGGAGCGAGGCCGATGCGGGAGAGCGCGTGGACGAGCCTCCACTCCGTGTGGTAGCCCCACCTGCCGACTAGGAGGCCGGGTCTAACTATGGACCAGGCCCCCCTATGGGAGGCTATTATCCTCTCGCCCTCAGCCTTGGTGGCCTCGAAGGGGGTCTCAGGGGTCACAAGCGCGGGGTCGAGGTGTCTCTCCTCCTCGACGACCCTGGAGCCCGCCGCGGCCCCGGCCACCCTCCCGGGGGCGGTGACTGCGCTGACGTAGACTACCCTGGAGCCCAGGCCATCGGCGGCCTCGACTACCACCCTCGCGAGGTCTACGTGGGCGCTCCACATCCTACTCATCCCCCCTATAGAGCCGGCTAGGTGATAGTAGACGTCACCGCCGAGCGCCTCCAGCCCCTTAGGGTCGATCTCAGCCTCGAATAGGCTCAGCCTAGCACCCCGCCCCTCCAGGTAGCCCGCCAGCCTAGGCCTCCTGACGGCGCTCGACCTCCTAGCGGCAACCACCACCTCCCACCCATCGCTGATGAGCCTCTCGGCGAGAGCGGCCCCCAGGAAGCCCAAGCCGCCTACCAGCACAGCCCTCAATGCCTAGACCCGCAGCACCCTAGGATCACCGGGCGCCTATAGGCGGGGCTTAGTGCCCAGCAGAGACTTCATGCTGTGCGGGGGTGTGCGCGCGACGGGCGGCTTCGAG
>JALSQM010000050.1 GCA_026985385.1 Acidilobaceae archaeon
AGCCTGAACCAAGTAATGTAGGGCTGAGAGGGGATTCGGGACGACACCCGAAGAACGGTGGGGGGAGCGACACAGCCACTTAGTGTCCTCAGCGGCCTCCAACCCCCCTTGGAGCCTCGCTACGCTAGAGTGCCTTGTGGATTAGGTAGGCGGCTGTTGCTATGTAGTAGAGTATGGCTATGTAGTAGAGTATCCTGGGTCTAGCCCTCACGAGGACCCTAGAGCTGGCTGTGGCGCCCACGTAGGTGCCCGCTGCCAGTGGGAGGGCTAGGCCCCAGTCTATGTGGCCCTTCAATGCGTGGCCCGCCACGCCCACGGCGGCGGTTATGCCCACCATCAGCTTGCTTGTCGAGACGGCGTAGCGTATGGGCATGCCCAGCACTAGGACTAGGACTGGGACCTTTATGACGCCCCCGCCGATGCCCAGCATCGCCGAGAGGATCCCGGCCCCCAGGCTGGCGGCTAGGGCCGCGGCCAGCCTCGAGGGCTTGGGGGGCCACCTATACGCCTCCCCCCGGGCCTCTGAGCCCCTCCTCTCCCTGAGGTAGAAGCCCACAGCCGATAGGAGGAGGGCCCCCGCGAACCCCAGGGTTAGGCCCCTCTCTCCTAGGAGGCCGTAGAGCCAGACGCCCGTCGCCGCCCCGGTTGTTGTCGCGGTCTCCAGTACCAGGGCCGTCTTGACGTCGACGAGCCCCCTCCTATGGAGGTACCTGAGCCCCCCGAGGCTCGTGCCTAGTATGGCTACTAGACTCGCTGGAGCGGCCCTCCTAATGTCTACCCCGGCCATGACTAGCAGTGGGACTATTATGGCTCCACCGCCTATGCCCAGCAGCGTCGCCACGAACCCCGCAGCGGCGCCGAGTGCCAGCGCTAGCAGCGCCTCCTCAACGTATAACGAGGCGCGGCACCCCCCACGCAGCCCACCGGGGGGAGTCATGCTTTTAAAGGGCCCCCACCTCGCCGGCGGCGGTGCTGGGTGATGCGGCTGGAATCGCTGCGAGGCTCCTTGACCCCCGCGTGTGCCTAGAGTGCTTCTACTCCAGCCGCACCCGCCTCGGAGCCCCTAGGCCCGTGCTCGACCGCCTCCTCTCCAGGGCATCTGGGAGGACGGGGCTCTTCGTCGAGTCATACAGGATCCTAGGCGACCCCCTGAAGGCTAGGAGGCTTGAGGCCAACCGGGGGGCGCTCAACCTCCTCGAGGGGATCTGGGAGGCGACACGGGATCTGGAGGGGGCCCTCAAGCTCGCGGCTCTAGCGAACAGTGTTGACGTGGCAACACCCTGGACCAGCGGGGGCCTCAGCCTCTCAGGGAGCGTCGCGGACAGGGGCCTGGGCCGGGCCGTCGGGCTCCTCCGGGGGGCTGCTGAGGCCGCTTACCTCCTCGACAACGCTGGCGAGGCCGTGGTGGACATAGCCGTAGCCCTACGCCTGGCAGGCATGGGTGTGAGGGTCCACCTCATCGCTAGGAGCGAGCCCTACGAGGTCGACGTCACGGAGGCCGAGGCACGCAGTCTCCTGGACGCAGTAGCCGAGGCCCTGGGCGTCGACGCTAGCGGGGTCGAGGTGGCCGGCACGGGGACCGCATACCCAGCCCCCGCCAGGGGCAGGGTGAGCGCGGGGGTCGAGAGGATCCTTGAGGAGGCCGACGCGGTCGTCTTGAAGGGCATAGCGAACCTCGAGGCGGCCATGGAGTACTGCAGCATCGACCCGGAGCGCGCCATAGTCCTTGTGAGGGCGAAGTGCCCGCCCATAGCGAGGCTCTACGGCGTAGACCTGGGAACCGCCGTCGTCGCCGCTGGCTACGAGTGCCTACTAGCCGGGGGTGGGGGGCGTGGCTCCTAGGGCCCTCGTCGTTGAGAGGGTCCACGAGGCCCTACCCCGGCTCCTCGAGGGCTGCGGCGTCAGAGTAAGCGAGGCTCCCGGGGCTACGGGGGAGCACGAGCTGGAGAAGCTGGCCCCCGGCTACGAGGTGCTTGTGGTCAGGAGCAGGGCTAGGGTCACTAGGAGGGTCATCGAGGCGGGGGCCCGGGGCCGCCTAAGGGTCATAGCCAGGGCGGGCGTCGGCCTCGACAATATAGACCTCGACGCTGCCAGCGAGCACGGGATCCAGGTAGTCAACGCGCCTACCGGGTCAACGCAGAGCGTTGCAGAGCTCACACTAGGCCTCATGATAGCGGCCGCCAGGCTTGTAGCCCTCCACGACAGGGAGGTCAAGGCCGGGGTTTGGAGGAGGAGGCTGGGGGTCGAGCTCTACGGTAAGAACCTCCTAGTAGTGGGCTTCGGGAGGATAGGCAGGAGGGTCTCAGAGCTGGCCAGGGCCATCGGTATGAGGGTCTACGCCTACGACATAGCCGACGTGAGGGCCGAGGCCGAGCGCAGGGGCGTGACGCTCGTCCCCAGCCTCTGCGAGGGCCTCTCCCTAGCTGACGTCGTGAGCCTCCACGTCCCCCTAAACAGGCTGAGCTACCACATGGTAAACAGGGAGACCCTGAGGTGCGCGAGGCCAGGCGTGATACTAGTCAACACGTCCCGCGGAGCCGTCGTCGACGCGGAGGCCCTACTAGAGGCCCTGGAGGAGGGGAGGGTAAGCGCCGCCGCCCTAGACGTCATAGAGCACGAGCCCCCGGAGACGGAGGCCGAGAGGATCCTGGCCCGCCACCCCAGGGTGATAGTGACGCCCCACATAGGCGCCTCGACCCTCGAGGCCCAGGAGAGGGTTGCAGCCCAGCTAGCGACGAGGATCCTCGAGGCCCTAGGAGTCGAGTGTAGGGAGGCCGCCGAGGCGAGGGCGCGGCTCTGCGATACCCTCAAGGGCCAGGGCCTCCACTGCTAGGGGGGAGGGTCACGGTGGTAAAGCTCATGACTCCTGGCCCGGTGGAGGTGCCGCGCAGGATCCTCGAGGCCTCCGCCTCGAGGCTCGTGAGCCATAGGAGCGGGGAGTTCAGGGCCCTCCTGCGAGCCGTGGCCGAGGGCCTCGAGCACCTAGCGGGGGCCTCCGAGGCCCTGGTGCTCCCGGGCTCCGGCACGACCGCCGTCGACTCTATGGTGTGGAGCCTCGTCTCCCCCGGTGAGAGGGTGCTCGTGGTGTCACACGGGGAGTTCGGGCGCAGGCTCGCCCGCGCC
This sequence comes from Acidilobaceae archaeon, assembly GCA_026985385.1. Classification (GTDB taxonomy): domain Archaea; phylum Thermoproteota; class Thermoprotei_A; order Sulfolobales; family Acidilobaceae; genus Calypsonella. The sequence continues at coordinate 3,124 of JALSQM010000050.1, forward strand.
ATAGAGGCGAGGGGGGCCGCGGTGAGGATCCTCGAGGCCCCGAGGCCGGGGGAGGTGGTTGACCCCTCCATGGTCGAGGAGGAGCTGTCGAGGGGGGGCTACGAGTGGCTGGCTCTAGTCCACACTGAGACGAGTATGGGGGTCACCCTGAGGGGCCTCGGGAGGCTTGTCGATGCCGCCCACTCCGCTGGGGCCAACGTCATGGTAGACGCTGTCTCCTCCTTCCCCGTGGAGGAGGTGGACGTTAACGGC
>JALSQM010000051.1 GCA_026985385.1 Acidilobaceae archaeon
TAAAGTATGACGACTACCTGTTCTTCAGGAAGTTCTTCGAGGAGACAGGCGCCCTCAACAGGGTGGCGATGTTCGTCAACCTGGCCGATGAGCCGGCTATGATCAGGCTCATAACTCCGAGGGCCGCTCTGACTCTCGCAGAGTACCTAGCCTACGAGAGGGACATGCACGTCCTCGTCATACTGACTGACATGACCAACTACGCGGAGGCCCTCAGGGAGATAAGCGCCGCCAGGGAGGAGGTCCCGGGCCGCCAGGGCTACCCCGGCTACCTCTACAGCGACCTAGCGAGTATCTACGAGAGGGCCGGGAGGGTTAAGGGTAAGAAGGGGAGCATAACACAGATGCCCATCCTAACAATGCCCAACGACGACATAACGCATCCGATACCCGATCTAACGGGCTACATAACGGAGGGCCAGATAGTCCTGAGCAGGGAGCTCCACAACAGGGGCATATACCCGCCGATCAACGTGCTGATGAGCCTCTCGAGGCTGATGAAGGAGGGCATAGGCCCCGGCAAGACCAGGGAGGACCACGCTGCGGTGAGCAACCAGCTCTACGCAGCCTACTCCAGGGGCGTGGAGCTGAGGAGCCTGGCGGCAGTGGTGGGAGAGGAGAGCCTCAGCAGGGTTGACAGGCTATACCTCAAGTTCGCCGACGAATTCGAGAGGCGCTTCCTACGCCAGGGCCCGAGGGAGAATAGGAGCATAGAGGAGACCCTAGACCTAGCATGGGAGGTGCTCTCAATACTACCAGAGGAGGAGCTGACGAACATAAAGGAGGAGCTCATAAAGAAGTACCACCCCAAGTACAGGCTGCAAGCCAGGGAGGAGGCCCAAGCAGCCTAGAGGAGACCCCCCGGGATCCCACCTCCATTACAATTTTACAGTTTATGCCTGCCCCAGCGTAAGGGGCCCGGGAGCTTGAGGCTCCTAATCCGGGAGGCTAGACCCGAGGACAGGGGCTTCATCGAGGAGATAGGGAGGCTCACGTGGGGTGGCAGGGATTACCTGCCCAGGGTCTTCGATGAGTGGCTTGGCGATAACTTCTACGTCCTAGAGGTTGAAGGCGTCGTTGTCGGGACTGCTAAGCTCACCCTAATGCCCGGGGGTGTCGGGTGGCTCGAGGGGCTTAGGGTGCACCCAGACTATAGGGGCAGGGGCTATGGGAGGCTGCTCCACGGCTTCATGGTCAGCCTCGGGGAGAGGCTTGCTAGGGAGGGCCTCATAGTAGCCCTAGAGTACGCCACGCACTCCCGTAACAGGGCCAGTGTGAGGCTGGCCGAGGAGACGGGCTTCAGGGTCAGGGCTAGGTTCTACCACCTATCCGCCCCACCCGAGGCCCTAGGGGCTAGGAAGCCCGAGAGGACACGGATAACCTGGGAGGATCTAGACCCACTGCTAGACCCCATACCCGTTGGGTGGCACTTCCTGGAGAGGATCCCCGACTCTCTGGAGTGGATTAGCCGGCACGCCGAGGCCTACAGGATCGACCACGCCAAGTTCCTAGCGGAGAAGGGCTCCGCAACATTCACGCCACTAACCCTAGAGCCCAAGAAGCTGGAGAGCCTCCTCCCAGCTATGGCGTGGATAGCCAGGGAGCGGGGCAGCGAGAGGATAAGCGTGATAATACCCGAGAAGGCTAGAGAAGCGCTACAAACCCTAGAGGCGCTCGGATTCAAGGCGTGGAGGACGAGCGGGGAGCCGAACGTTGTAGTGTTCAGGAAGGACCTGGCCCCAAAGCTGGAAACTCGCAGAATGGCGGAGAGCCCAAGCGGCCTCATAACCGGTAGCTGAGGAGGTAAAACCCCGCATCCCAGGCCTCCCCCACGCAAACCTATTGCCCGACTGCAGCGCTCCAGGCCAGCCTGGAGGCCTAACGGGCTAGCCCGCCGAGCCTAGGGAGGCCACTGTAACCGGGTGTAGGCCCCCCGGGGAATACTCTAGTTGGTACCCGCCTATACCCTCAGAGGCGTCAAGGGGGCTCACCGAGATCGGTGATGCCCGAGGCTTTCTGGGGGGTCCCGGGTATGGGGGTTCTCGTGCTGAGGGCTTGGAGCGACACTGCGAGTAGGGGTCAGTACTCGATCCTACACGATGATGGGTGCGCCACCCTGATACCCATACCGGATCCCTCGATCCCCGAGCCCCCCTGCTTCCTGAGGGCCGAGTGCCTGGCCTCACCCTGCACGGGCGAGCCCCTGTCGAGGTACATAGTCCGGGGGAGCGGGGTCCTCCACAATGATCCAAGGCTCGACCTCGGCTTCCTAACCGACCGCCCGGCGCCCCGGGGGAGGATCCCCAGAGGCCTAGGCCCAGGCGACCTGGTACTCTTCGCCGCCGGCCTCTCCAGGCGCCCGGCTCAGGGGCCCCTGCTGAGGAGGCTGTTGAGGGTGGGGGAGGCTGGTATATACATAGTCGCTGGCCTGCTGGTCCGCGAGGTAGTCGATGTAGGGGGGAAGGGTTGGCCCGCGGCGATAAGGGAGCACCCGGAGCTCGCGGAGAGCCCACACTACTGGAGGAGGCCCCGGGATCACCCCGTTGCACTCATAGGCGAGGCCTTCACCGTTAAGCCGCCCATCCCCGCGAGCAAGCCCCGCTCCCCAAGCCAGCCGAGCAGGGAGCTAGAACTACTCCTAGGCCGGGAGATCGCCTCCAAACTCGCGAGGGGCAGATACAGGAGGACACGCCTCCTCCCACTGGAGGCCAGCACGATCCTCAGCACCATGGAAGAGCTGGGGTACCGAATCCTCAAGCCTAGACCCCAGCAATGCACATGCAAAAACACAAGCCCACGAGCCCCAGGCCAGCAGGGCTAGATAGGGCTTGCCGCGTGCCCTGCTCTCCTCGCGGGGCTGCGAGGGGGAGTCAAGGGGGATCCCGGAGGGATCCCCCCGGGTGGATGGCGGTGGAGACTTTTGGACTGCGGCTTAAGAGGCGCTGGAGGTGCTGAGAGCGCACTATCTTCTTGTAGTAGGTCTCAGTCTCAGCAAGTACAGAGTCCTCCCCCGCTTATACCTTGGGCCTAACGGCTCCAACGTCACTTTGAGGCCATGACGCCTCGCTAGCTCGGCCAGCACCTCATGTGTCGGTATGTATGCACCCCCTAGCACGCTGTCACCTATTGTATACCATGCCTCCCACTCAAGGGCTTCAGCGACTAGTGCGAGATGCTGTTCCATTGCGTGGAAGTACTGGAGGAGAAATGTTCTGAAGCCCCTGGCTCTAGGCCCTTTCACCCTTGAAGCTAGATCTATTAGCCAGGGGTGCACCGAGCGTGGCTTCCAGCTCCTCGAGGCCGCCTCGCAGGCTGGTACTTGAAGGCTTCTCACCC
>JALSQM010000052.1 GCA_026985385.1 Acidilobaceae archaeon
CCGTGTATGTGGTGTTTGGAGGCTGCATGCATCATTGTGGAGGGAGCATTGTTGGTAAGTGAAGCTCGGTCATTAAGACCTGTAGGTGGGAAGCCTTGTGGACATTACTCCTTAAATTCCACATCCCACGGGGGTTGGAGGTGGGGCTCCGGGCTTGAATAGGGATGCCGCCATAGGCGCCGCTCTAGCGGCTGCCTCCATCATAGTTATAGTGGTTTACGGCTACCTGGTCTTCGCAAGCCAGTACGCCCTCTTCCTCCTCAAGCTTACAGGCTTTGTGGCGGTAGCGGTGGTATTCGGGATCCTAGCCTGGATAGGCTACACGCTAGCCACGACACCCCCGCCGAAGCCCATAGAGGAGATTGAGAAGGAGCTAGAGGAGGAGCTCAAGAAGCTCGAGGAGGAATTGAAGGAGGAGCAGGAGCGCCCCAGCAAGGCCGAGGGCGGGGAGACCGGTAGCGCCGCAACCCCCGAGGAAGGGCAAGGAAAGGGCTCTGGAGGCCCGTGAGGCCCCTGATATGATGCCTAGGTATTATACATGGTACCGGTAGCTAGGCGCTCCCGCGCTCTGGCGTTGGATGGCCCCGGGGAACCTCGGCCCTAGAGAGGACGTACTTCAAGACCCCTAGGTAGGGCTCCGGGATCCCTAGGGCCTCGAGCTTCCTCTCCACGGCCTCCACGGGGTACTTGACCCTGCCTAGCGTTATCCTACCGTCATCGTCTACCAGGAGGTAGGGAGCCCTGGGGTCGCCGTCCCTGGGCTGCCCCGCGCCCCCGGGGTTTGCTAGGATCGCCTGCCCCACCACCCTGGCGAACTGGTGGTGTGTGTGCCCGATCAGCACTAGGCCCCTGGCGCCCTCCAGCCTCTCGAGGGCCTCCCCTGGGGGTAGCCATGGGTGGAGGTAGTCGTAGAGGGGGTCCCTGGGGGAGGCGTGGACTGCCAGGATCCTCGCTGGGCCGAGGTCTAGCTCGAGCTTGAGTGGGAGGCTCGCCAGGTACGCCCTGTCACCCCTGCCTAGGAGCTTGAGTGTAACGTTCTCCCTGAACCACACGCTCACCCAGTGGAGCTGGGGGCCGGCCCTGCAGTCGACCCCGTGGGCCGCGGCGTGGTCGTGGTTCCCCCTAACCACCCTGGCGCCGATGGAGCGCACCTCATCAATTACCTCCCCGGGCTCTGGGCCGTAGTCCACAAGATCCCCTAGGACTAGGACCTCATCCCAGCCCCGGACAGCCTCCAGGATTGCCTTTAGAGCGTCTAGGTTGCCGTGTATATCGCTTAGGACTAGGATCCTCAACCCTCCCCACCCCTGGTGTAGATTACGAGCCTCGCACCCCCCGGGCTCTCCTTATAGGCCTCCGGTAGCTCCTCGTAGGCCCTCCTCCACGAGTGGTACTTGGCGTAGAGGTCTACGAGCTTCTCGAGGGCAGCATCGGCCTTGAAGACCGTCACGTTCTTATCCCACCCTATGACGGTTGAGGCCCCCTTCTCAAGCAGGATCCCGGCCAGGATCTTCGAGCCCGCGAAGCAGGTCGCCAGTATGAATGTGGATCCCTTCTTGACCGGCACGTACCTCCTAATGTAGTCCTGGGTGACAGCTATGTAGGTCTTATTATAGCCTGGCCTGGGCCTTAGGAGCGGTATCCCCTCTACAACGAGGCCCCTCCTCTGGAGGTCGACGTACTTGCTGCTATTGTACCTCTCCCCGGTGAAGAAGCCCACGAGCACCTTCAACCGGCCCGTGGATGGGTAGTAGTAGTTACCCCAGCCGGTGTGGCCCCTGAATATTATCACGTCGTAGTAGCCGAACAGCTTGAATGAGCGCAGCGTGAAGCTACTGCTCGGCAGGAGGGTGACGCTGCACCCGGCCCGCTCCAGCTCGCCGACGACGTGCTCGACCAGGCTCGCGTTCGGGTAGTCGGAGCCGAGCTGGTCTATGAAGAGGACCCTGCAGCCGCCCAGGGCCCCCGTGACCGCGGAGTACTCCCCGAGGGCCCCCCTGCCCTTGCCTATGAGGTAGCCCCCCACAAGCCCCAGCGCAGCACCGACGGCTAGGAGCACAGCGGCCAGTGAGAGGGTGAAGGGCCTGCGGGCCCCCTGCCGGGGGCGGCGGCGCCTACTCAACACCAGTAGCCCCCGCGAGGCGAGGCGGCGATGCCAACCACTACCCGCCGGGCCCGCTATATAGCCTTGAAGCAGGCGCCCCCGGGGCTAGGAGGCCTCATCCCACATTATGCCCCTCTCCAGGAGCCTAAGGACCCCCGGTGCTATCCAGGGCCTCCCATCGCCTAGGGCTGGGTAGGCGTATGGCAGCTCTACCTCGACCCTGCCGAGGGGGGTCTCCACCTCGACCCGCGGAGACACTACTAGGGGTATCTCGCCCAGCCTCCGCCCCCGGGCGACCTCTAGGGCCACCTTAACGGCTCCATCGATGCTGAGCTGGTGCGGGCCCAGGTTCCTCCTGGCGGCGTTGGTGTACCTCCACGAGACGAGCCTAGTCCTACCCCGCGGCGGGTGATCACCCATTATGCCGCCCACGACCAGGCAGCAGGACGCCTCGACCTCCCAGGGCTCTAGGGGGCGGGGCGCCTGGGGGTCGAGTACTATTGCCTCGACCCTGTTGTACTCGCCCACGCCACTCTCCAGGAGGGCCTCCACCCCAAGCCTCCCCACCAGGGCTGCGAGCTCGGGCCTGCCAAGGTTCGCCACTACCACCCCGTAGCCCGAGGCCCCCGCCACGCTGGCCGCCTCCCTGTACTCCTCGAGCATCCACCTGCTGATGCCGTCCTCCAGGTGCTCTATCACTATGAGCTCCATCTGGGCCCCCGGCTAGGTTAACGGCAACGCTTATATATCGCTTAGCCCAGGAGTGGGCCCGGCGCCCTAAGAATCGGACGCCAGGATAGAGGTGGGCAAAGATGGTCTGCGAGGGAGCACCCGAGGTTAGGATAGGCAAGAAGCCCGTGATGAACTACGTGCTAGCTATACTAACCACGCTAATGGAGCAGGGCAGCGGCAAGGTCGTCGTCAAGGCTAGGGGTAGGAACATCAGCAGGGCCGTTGACGCAGTCGAGATCGTGAGGAACAGGTTCGTGCCGAACATCAAGGTCGAGAGCTGCGTAACGGGCAGCCAGGAGATAACGGTCACCGACCCACAGACGGGCGAGCAGAGAACCAGGAGAGTCAGCAGCATCGAGATCTGCCTCTCGAAGACCGAGGAGCAGGGCTAACACCCCACTAAAGCGGGTGGAGGCCCACCAGAGCAACAGCGTTTTTAGAAGCGTGGAACCCCCGCATCCTCCTCGCCGGGATCCCCCTTC